>DASPMA010000061.1:0-2088 GCA_035627335.1 Binatia bacterium | reverse complement strand
TCGATCCAGATCAGCGGCTCGACGTCATCGGCGCGCACATTCATGAACTGGAAAAGCCCGGCGTAAACGAGGTTGGCGGAAAACATCACCGCCTCGCCGCGCTTGGCCGCGACATTGATGCAAAGGTCGACCTCGAACGCGTCGCCCTTTTCGCCCATAGGCCGCGATTTTACCTCCACGCCCATGTCGATGGTGGGCTGGATGTCCGCGCCGTTCGTCGCCCCAGGATTGCGGAATGACAGTTCCTTCACGTATTGCGCGAGCACGCGCAGATGCGGGGAATCCGCTGGCATTTGAGCGCCATCGGGCGCTGGATGGGTGTTCATGCGCCATCTCGTGAGGAGGCTATCCGGGGGAGGAGGCGCTACCATGCGTCCCGGCTGGCGCCAACGCAACCATGGTGGCGAAGGGGCTCCTTTGGCACTATCTTAACAGGCCATGGCTCATCCGCTGTTGCGGATACCGTTGGAGCAACAGGTTGGACGGCGATCTGATACAAATTTTTGTCCTGGCCCTCATCGCCGGGTTGGTGCTGTTCCGCCTGTACACCACGCTGGGACGGCGCACGGGCGCGGAGCCCCCGCCCGAGCCGCGTCCCGCGCCGGCGCAAGGCGAACTGCCGCCCGAGCGGCCTGCGCAAGCCCCGTTCGCCGGCGCAGCGCCGACCGGTCCGGCGAGCGAAGGCCTGATGGCGATCGTGCGGGCCGACCCAAGCTTTGAGTCCGAACACTTCGTGACGGGCGCGCGCGGCGCCTATGAACTGATTGTCAACGCTTTCGCGAAGGGCGACCGCGAAATGCTCAAGGGCCTGCTTACCCCGCGCGTGTTTGACTCGTACGTAGCGGCGATCAATGCGCGCGAAGAAAAGGGCGACAGCGGCCCGGAGCTGGTGCGCCTGAAGACGGCGGAAATCATCGACGCGGACCTGCAGGGCGATATCGCCAGGGTCAGCGTTCGTTTTGAGGCGGAGCTGGCCGAGGGCGCCCATGGCGTGCGCGATGCGCGCGAGAAATGGACCTTCGAGCGAGACATTCGTTCGAGCGATCCGAACTGGCGTTTGGCGCGCGTCGCCGCGGCGTGAGCAAAGGCGGGCGGGGACTTACCGACGACGACAAGAAGCTTTGGCGGCGCGTTGCGGCGCGCGTTAAGCCGCGCCGTACGCCGCCGAAGGATGAACAAACAGTTGCCGCCTCGCCGCGTGAAAGGGCGGTGTTCACCCAAGCTGAAAGGCCGCCGGCGCCTTCGTCATCCCCGAAACCGAAGGCGCCGCCGCCAGATCGAGGCGGCGAGAAACGCGTCCGCCGCGGCCGTGTTGAGATCGGCGGCACGCTCGATTTACACGGCCATAACCAGGAAACCGGCCGTGCGGCTGTTGTGCGTTTTCTCCAAGCGGCGCATGCGCGCGGCGCACGTGCAGTGATCGTTGTCACGGGCGTCGGACGAAGCGGGCAGGGCGTCCTGAAACGGCGCCTCCCAGAATGGCTCGCTGAAGGCGATTTGCGGCCTCTGGTCTCTGGGTTCGCGAAAGCGCACCGAACGCACGGCGGCGAGGGCGCCTACTACGTTTTCTTGAAGCGAGCCAATGCACCCTGAGCGATGAAAAGTGAACGCTCGTTAGCGAGCGTTACGCAAACCTTCCCGCGCTGTTGTGTCAAAGCGGAACACGGGAATTTCAGTGTTTTTCAGCCGATCATAACCAATGCTCTGCAAAGGTTATTGTCGCGCGCGTGTGTGCGCGGAAGGCCGAGACGATGCAGCCACTGCTCGACAGCGCGATGTTGCGCCGCCCGAAAGGGCTGCCGGCGCGCGCCGTCGTCTTCACGTGCGTCCTGCTTGTGGTGACGGGCACGCTGTGCGCCATGACCGTGTTGTTGGGCGCCCAGCGCGAAAGCGCGCGCCACCAGGTCAACACGACGCGCTCGCTGGTCATGCAGATGGCGCGGATCAGCGGCGACTTCCTTGCGGCGGGCGATCTGGCGACCATGCAGACCATGGTTGAGCAGACCGCCGCGCGCCCCGAGGTGCGCCGCCTGGCTGTGCACGACGCGAACAACGCGGTCGTCGCGGAATCCGGCGGCACCAGAGCGG
>DASPMA010000060.1:0-3108 GCA_035627335.1 Binatia bacterium | reverse complement strand
CGCGCCAGCGTTCGTCGAGAAAGTCGATCAGCTTGTCCATCGGCGGCTTGGCCCTGGCGCCGTAGGTGAAGGTCACCCAGCCGGACTTGGCCATGCCGTAGCCGGTAGGCTCGGCGCCCTTCATCTTGAGCGCCTCCGTATTGCGGTACGGAAGCTTCATTGAAAACGAGAAGCCGCCGTCGTCAGTTGCGCCCAGGAACATGAAGGCTTTTTTGCCGGCGACCTTGAACGCGTGGTGGCCCCACGGAAAATCTTCGACGGTGTCAGGATAGGACAACGCGGCTTTTCGAAGAGCCTTTGCGACCGGATGCTTGAGCGGAGCCGATGCCGTCATACGGTAAGTGTCGCGCAAGTCGCTCCCTGCCGCTAGATGCAGCGCGGCTGTCACTCAGCGCTAGTTAAGCGGGCGTGCGCCAAGTATCAGGACTTCGCTGCGGAGGAGTTTTTCATGGGTTCCGATTGGTTGACGGCCGCGCAAATCGTGGCCGCGGGCGCATTTGGCGGGTTCGTTTATTGGGGTTCCGCCCTGTTGTTCACGCGTCTGCGAACGCTGATACGCGCACGTTAGTCGGAACACCGTTCAGGCTTAGCGGTTTTTCCGTCACGAACAACGGAGCACCGCGCTATGAATGGAGTCGGAATTCTTGGTGCGATCATTATCGGTATCGTCGCCGGTTGGATCGCTGAGCAAATCATGGGCCGCAGCCACGGCCTTCTCACCAACCTGATCGTGGGCGTCGTCGGCGCGCTGTTGGGCGGTTTCCTTGCGGGCGCGCTCGGTTTCGAGTTCGCCGGCTTCTGGGGAAGCCTGCTCGTGGCGACGATCGGCGCCATAGTCTTGCTGGCCATCCTCGGCATGTTCCGGCGCAGGCCAACAATCTGATCGCAACCTATCGAGTAATGCGCGCCGGCCGGGTTTCCCGGCCGGCGTTCTATTTTGCCGCGGCCTTGGCGCGCGCCTGTTCAAGCGCTTCCACGGCTGCATCGAAAGCGAGCATCGTCGACGCATGCCGTGGCGGGTATTCGCGCACGCCCTCCAAGTGACGCAACTCCCAGAAGCGGCCGGTGGGCGGAGGCGCGCCATCCTTGAGCATGGCGCGCAGTGCGTCGCGCGCTTCGCGAATTTCCGAGGGCGCAGCGCCGATCGCGTGCATCGCCAAGACGCCCGTCGCCGCTTGCCCGAGCGCGCAGGCCTTCGGATGCACGGCGATCTCGCTGACCACGCCGTCGTTGAGTTTCAGCTCCACCGTCACCACCGAGCCGCAGACGCGGCTGACTTTCGTGGCCGCGCCGTCGGGATTCTCCAGCCGGCCGACGTGCGGGATGTCGGCCGCCAGTTCGAGGATTCGCGGGTGGTAAAGATCGTCCATCCGCCTTTATGTGGCCTTCCTTGCGGGCCACGCAACGGCTCCAGGCTCAAGCGGGAGACACCCATGCAGAGGCGCAGTTTCCTGTCCGCGATGCTGGCGGCTGCAGCGGCGTCGCCCGCGTTCGCGCAGGCGCGGCAAACGCCGCCGGCTTTGCCGATTATCGAGCCTCAGAACGCGCTCGAACGCGCGCTGCTCGCAGCGACGGATCCTGGCGCTGGCGAGCCCGAGCGCGATGCGTTTCGCCGCCTCTTTTTGCGCTCGGAAGTGGCGCTCGCGCTCTCTTCCAATTCGCCTGACTCGCCGCCAGCGCAGATCGAGCCGCGGGCAGGTTTTCGCACCTGCCTCATCTTCACCAGCAACGCGCGCGTCACTGAAATCATGGGAGCGGGGACGCCTCGTGTTGTGATTACTGGGCGTCAGGCGCTCGAACGCGTGCGCGGCACAAACGTTGTGATCAACATCAATCGCAGGCCCTTCATCACGCTAGACGCCGAGGGCGTCGAAGGCTTTCTCGCGCTGCCGGAGGGGCGAGAAACCGCGCCGCAGCCTGCACCGCCACCGCCGCCAGCCTCAGCCGGGCCCACCCAGTAAGCCCTCATTGCCGCAGCGGCGATCGTAGAGGCCGCGCGTGCGCACAAGCTGCTCATCGCCGTCCTGATCGAACAGATGGACCTGCCAAGTGTGGGTGCAGCCGCTGAAGGTGATGGTCCGCCGGCACACTTGCGCGGGCGGATCGCCGCGACCCTGATCCTGGGGCGGAGCATCGGCGCAATTGAACTCTGTGCGCCTTAGGTCGGCGGCGGCGTCAGAGATGGCGATGCCCGCGCCGTAGCGATCCGTCACGTTCTGCTGAAACGTCGACAACGTCGCTGCTTCGTCGGCGTTGCGCCAGCCGCCCAGATCGAGATCGCCTTCGAACCGCGCTCCCGCTTCCGGCGGCGGCGCAGCCGTGGGAATAGTCGCGCACGCGGCGAGCAGCAAAGCTGCGGCCATGATCGGGGCGTACTTCATCGGGCGTCGTCCTAACGCGCGCCGAGGCACATCACGTCATGCCCGGCGATCGGTTGCGCGCCGGCGCGTTCGACCACCACGTACCAATCGACCGCGCACTGGCGCTCCATGATCTCGATCCGGCATTCGAGCCGCCCCGATTGCTCGCAGGCGAACCCGTTCCGCTCAAGATCGGCGCGAATGTAACTGACTTCCTGGTTCGCGTAACGCGCTCTCAACCGGTCCTGGAAAGCCGGGGCGTAGACCGCGGGATCGGCCCCACGCCATTGGCCAAATTCCAGACCCCCGGCGCCGGCGCCTTCCGGCGGCGCTGTCTGCCCGGCGCGCGCCATGTCCGGCGGAGGCAGGGCCGAGCCGCGCTCTACGGGGAAGGGATTGTCGGCGTCCGCGCCAATGCTGGCGCCGCCGCCGCTGGCGCAGGCCGCCAAAGCCGCAAAAGCCGCAAAAATAAGAACCCGCATGCGCACCTCTACTCGCCCCAACGCGCTCGCTTAGGGGGCGGCGCGCAGCGGGGCAAGGGCGCGCGCCATGCGCGTGACAGCCATCAATTCGGCCCAGGCGTCGGTTGCGGCGTCGGCAGTTGCGGGCGCGGCAGATCGCGCGGCACAAAGACGCCTACTGGCAGGATGCGGAGCGGATTGCAGGCCACATTGTTGCGCTCATTGGATTCGGCGATGCGATTGCCGAGATCAACTCCTGCGCATAGAAAGTAATCGCCTGGCGGAAT
>DASPMA010000059.1:0-4236 GCA_035627335.1 Binatia bacterium | reverse complement strand
GCACGTGCGGTTTCAGGTGCCGCCACTCGATCGCTTCGGCCTTGGTGATGGTGAGGAAGTCGCCGCCGAGATAAACACGCTCCACACCATCGACGTTGAACAGCGCCGTCGCTAGCGGCGAAGCCAGGGCTGCGTCCGCGTCGGCGAATTCGCGGCTGCCGGCGCCGAGCACGTCGCGACCTGGCAGGAGCTTCAGCGTGCGCGGATTCGGCGTCGATTCCGTTTGAATGAACATGCGCCTCAGGTGGGCCTTTGCCGGAAACCGGTCAAGCGCTTGGCGGTGTTTCCGCGGGTGCGGCGATTGCGACCGGCAGCGCAAGAGCGCGGATTTCATCACGCGTGAGCGCACCCGGCACCACAAGCACCGGCACTGGCCGTGGGCCAAGCCCCGCGCTCTTGCCGAGCTGCGTCACCAATGGTCCCGGCCCGCCCGGTCCGGCCGCCGAAGCGAGCACGATCAACTTGATCGAAGCGTCCTGCTCGATGAGCCGGCGCAACTCGGGCTTGAGATCGCCCTCGCGCAGCACGGGCTCAGCCGTGACGCCACACTCGGCCCACGCCTCGGCGGCGAAGCGCTGCGTCAGCGATTCCGCCGCATCATAGGCTTGGCGGCGCATCTCCTCGGTGATCGAGGCCCAAGGCGCGGGATCGGACGGTTCGATGACGCGCAGCATCGCCAGCCGCCAACCGGTGTTCCGGCAGATGAGGCCGGCATAGATCAGCGCGTCGGGAAACTCCTCGCTCTCGTCGGCGATGACCAGGACGGCGAAGCGTTCGCTCATGGGGCGATCTCTAGCGGCTCGGCGTTATGCACGCCAGAAGCCAACGCGTTCGCGCACCTCGGCCATGATCGGTGCGGCCACCGCACGGGCGCGTTCCGCCCCATCCTTGAGAATGGCGTCGAGCGCCGCCGGATCGGCGTTGAGCCGGCGCATCTCGGCCGCGATCGGCGATAGCTTCGCGGCGAGCGTTTCGGCCAACGCCGGCTTGAACACGCCGAAGCCCTTGCCGCCGAATTCCTTGAGCACATCCGCCGGCGTGCGCTCCGTCGCCGCCGCGTAAATGCCGACCAGGTTCTCCACCTCGGGCCGGCCCTTGAGGCCCTCGACATGCTCTGGCAGCGGATTGGGATCGGTCGTCGCCTTCTTGATCTTTTGCAGGATCGCGTCGGCGTCGTCGGTCATATTGATGCGCGTCATGTCCGACGGGTCGGACTTCGACATTTTTTTCGTGCCGTCGCGCAAGCTCATGATGCGCGCGCCCGGGCCCTGGATCAACGGCTCCGGCAACGGGAAAAAATCCGGCGGGCCGAAGTCGTTGTTGAATTTCTGGGCGATGTCGCGCGCCAGTTCGAGGTGTTGCTTCTGGTCCTCGCCGACCGGCACGTGCGTCGCTTTATAAACGAGCACGTCGGCCGCCATCAGCACGGGATAGTCGAACAGCCCGACGCTCACGCGCTCTTCGTGTTTGCCGGCCTTGTCCTTGAACTGGGTCATGCGCTCGAGCCAGCCCATGCGCGCCACGCAATTGAACACCCATGTCAGCTCCGTGTGCTCGCGCACCGCGGATTGAACGAATACGATTGAGCGCTTCGGATCGACGCCGGCAGCAATATAGGCGGCGGCGACTTCGCGACAGCGGCTCACAAGCGTTGCGGGATCGGGGTCTACCGTGATCGCGTGCAGATCAACGACACAGTAGATGCACTCGTAGCGATCCTGCAGCGCCACCCACTTCTGCAGCGCCCCGAGATAATTGCCGAGATGCAGGCCGTTGGTCGGCTGCATGCCGGAGAACACGCGCGTGGGGCCCTTGTAGGTTGGGGCGTCAGTCATGGAAAACTCCGGAACGGCAGAACGGCGCGCAAGCGCGCGGGATGGACGGCGTCAGATCAGGCCCGCCATCGCCATAGGTGCGTCCTCGTGTTCATGGGCCGCGCTTCTATCAGCCGTCCAAGCCCGGCGGCAAGCCGCCTCCCGCGCCGGGCGGGCTCTTCTCGCGCCGGAACGCAGCGCGGACTTCGCCGATAGTCACTGCGCCGACAAGAAAGAGCACGATGAAGTAAGCCACCCCGCCGCCCAGGATCATCACGGCGACCGCCGCCTCCTTCGAGCCGAGAACTGCTTCCAGCGCTGCGCGATTGGCCTGACAGAAGTACAGCGCCGCGCCGAGCACAGCTGAAACCAGCGCGATGCGAATGAGCCGGCTCGTCGCTTTGGACGAGGGCGCATAATCCCCGCGGCGCGACAACGCGCCGATCATCAGGATCACGTTGGCCCAGGCCGCAAGACTGGTGGCGATGGCCAAGCCGGGAAATCCCGCGACACCCGCGGCGCGCAGCGAAAAAAAGAACGCCGCGCCCAGGACGATATTGAGCGCCATGGAGATCAGCGCAAAGCGCATCGGCGCCTTCGTGTCCTCCCGTGCGAAGAAGCCTGGTGCGTAAATCTTCGCGAGCACGAATGCCGGCACGCCCCAGCCGTAGTGGAAGAGCGCAAGGGCGCAGTTGTTTGCGTCCTCGATGGTGAACGCGCCGCGTGAGAAGAGGCCATCGAGCATGAAAGCCGGCGCCGCCATCATCGCGGCCGCAGCCGGCAGCGTGAATGCCATGGAAAGGTTGACCGCCTCGTCCAGTGCGCCGCGCGCGCCAGCCTGATCGCCCGCCGCAACGAGGCGCGAAAGCCGCGGCAGCATCGCCACGCCTACGGCTACGCCGATCAACCCAAGCGGCAACTGATAAAGACGATCGGCGAAGTTGAGCAGCGAAATCGCGCCCTCTTCCAGAGATGCAAGGATTTGGCTGATCATCACATTGATCTGGAGCGCACCGCCGGCGATCGCCGCAGGCGCCGCGAGGGCCAGCAGGCGCCTGACGTTGGGAGTCAGCGCGGGGCCCGCCGGTCGCGTCTTCACGCCCGAACGGCGCGCGCCCAGGCCGACCCACGCGGCTTGCAGCACGCCCGACACGGTCACCGCCACAGCCGCGGCGTACGCTGCTTGCACTGGGTCGTGACGATAGAACCAGAGACCCGCAAGCAGACAGAGATTCAGCAGAGAGGGCGCGGCCGCTGCTGCAAAGAAACGACCCCGCGCGTTCAGCGCGCCCGCGAACAGCGTCGCGGCGCTGATCGCCACGAGGTACGGCATGGTGATCTGCGTCAGCAGCGTCGCCAGCGCGAACGTCTCTGGATCGTCTGCGTAGCCCGCGAACAGCACCAGATTGATCCATGGCATGCAGAGGATGGCGATGGCGGTGATGATCCCCGTCGCCAGAACCAGCACGGCGAGCGCTTCGCTCGCCAGCGTGTCCGCGGTTTTCTCGCCATGTTCGGCGAGCGTCTTTGAATAAACAGGCACGAACGCCTGGCTGAAGGCGCCCTCCGCAAACAGACGCCGGAACAGGTTCGGAAATCGAAGTGCTGCATAAAACGCGTCCGCAACGGGGCCAGCGCCAAGCGCCGCCGCCAGCAGCAAGTCGCGCGCAAAACCCAACAGGCGCGAAACGAGGGTCAGCCCGCCGATGACGGCGGTGTTCCGGGCAAGGCTCATGTGATCCCGCGACTCAGCACGCGAGCCTGCCTAGCGCGCCGCTGAGTGGCGCGCCACCGCCAGCGGCTTCTTTGCTGGGTCGGCAGGCGGTTCAGGCTCCGCCGCACGCAGGACGGCTTCGAGTTTCCCGCGAAGCGTCGAAACGCGTCGCGGGCTGACGATTTGACCGCCGCCCTCCTCCTGCACGTAGAACACATCCGAAGCGCGGACGCCGTAGGTGTCGATGTGCGCGCTATTGATGGAGACCTTCGCCTCCGCGCAGACATGCGCCAGCTCCGCCAAGAGACCGAGCCGGTCGCGGCCCGACGCCTCAATCACCGTCGCATCCGGCGTAATGCCGTTGTCAACCCGCACCCACGGCTCGATGGCAAACGCGGCGCTGCGCCGCGACGCCGGTTTCGCAGCCGGAAGAGGATGGATTTCGAGCGCCGCGCGGGTGAGGCGCTGGATGAGCTGCTGGAGCGCGCGAGGGTCGCGCAGGCCGAATGGTTTCAAGTCCGTCGTCTGGATGGAAAACACGTCGAATGCCGCGCCATCCTTCGTCGTGTGCACGCGCGCGCCGACAATATCGGCGCCCGAGGCCGAGATCGCCGCCGCGAGACTGGCGAACAAGCCCGGCTTGTCCCCGGCGTAAACGAGCACTTCAGTCACGCCCTGCGCTTCGCGAAGGCGCGCAGCGATATGCGG
>DASPMA010000058.1:0-4303 GCA_035627335.1 Binatia bacterium | reverse complement strand
ATGCGCGCGAGCGCTTCGATGCGGCGGGCGAGCTGGACGCCGGGCGGCGGGCGCATGAAGCGGACTTTCTTCAGGTGATACGCGGCGGCGGCGCGGGCGTTGTCGCGCCAAATGTCGCGCACGAGAATAGGCGGGCCGAGTTGGCGGACGCGCGGGCCGGTGCGCTTGGACTGCGGCCAGAGGCGGATGGACGGCGTTCTTGGATCGCGGGCCTTCAGGCCCCCATTGGCGTGACGTTGGCGATGCGCGTCTGAAGACGCGCGGTCCAAGGGGGCGCTCTTCGCAAGCGCGATCGCTTCGAGCAGGACCAGTCTGCGCACCACGGCGATCAGCGGATGAAGCCAGCTGCGGATTTCGCGCTTTTCTTTCGGGCCGATCCAGGCGCGGTCGGCGAGCGCGGCGGCTTCGCCGACGGCGCGGGCCATGCGCGCGAACATGGCGCGGGCGGCGGTCCAGAAGCTTTGTTGGGTGAGAGGTTGCATGCGGGCGATTATCGCGCGGTCCGAGACCGGTCGGATCGATTTTCGCGAAGCGCCGCGTTTTCAGCCACTTGGTCGGGAAAAGGCGTGGATAGACATAGATTGTATCCTCGTATTCCGCGGAGGGGGCGGGGCTCCCGCCAGCTGGCTGCGGAACCTATGCTATCGATATGAAACCGCGGCAGGAGCAGCGTCGTATATGGACGGCATGAGCCACATCACCCGCCGGCAGGCGCTCATTTGCGGCGCGGCGCTCGCGGTTTCAGCTTCCGCGTTCGCCCAGGATCGCTTCGCGCGCGCTTCGGTGCGAAGCCTCACGGACAGGCAGTGGCGCGCGCGGCTGCAGCCTGCGGCCTATGCCGTGCTCCGCCGCGCCGCGACGGAGCGGGCTTACTCCAGCCCGCTCAACGAGGAGCATCGCCGAGGCGTGTTCTCCTGCGCAGGCTGCAATCTGCAGCTCTTCCGTTCACAATGGAAGTTCGACTCGGGCACCGGTTGGCCGAGTTTCTATCAAGTCGAGCGCGCCAATATCGGCCGCAGCACGGACCGCACGCACGGCATGGTGCGTACTGAATACCATTGTGCGCAGTGCCTTGGGCACCAAGGTCACGTCTTCAACGATGGACCGCGGCCAACGGGCCTACGCTACTGCAACAACGGCGTGGCGCTGCGCTTTACGCCGGCATGATCAGGAGATCGAACGTGAAAGCTTTCTGGACGGCGCTCGCTTGCGCTGCCGCGCTCGCGGCGTGCGCGGAGCCGGCGCAATCGGATGAACCGGTGCGGTTGACGCCCGCGCCGCGCGTGGATGCCGCGTCGAGTTCTGCGCCGCAGACGGCGGTGCTGGCGGGCGGCTGCTTCTGGGGGCTTGAAGGCGTGTTCGAACATGTGCGCGGCGTGCAGCGCGTGCGCTCGGGCTATGCGGGCGGCGATGCGCGGCGCGCGAACTACGAGGATGTGACGAGCGGCGAGACGGGACACGCGGAGGCGGTCGAGATCGTGTTCGATCCGCGCGTGATCAGCTATGGCGAGATCCTGCGCATCTATTTCTCGGTCGCGACCGATCCGACGCAGCTGAACCGGCAGGGCCCCGATGTGGGCACGCAATATCGCGGCGCCATCTTCTACGCCAACGCCGAGCAGGAGCGCGTGGCGCGCGCTTACGTGGCGCAGCTCACGGAGGCGCGCGTGTTCTCGCGGCCGATCGTCACCAGCATCGATGCGCTGCCGCGCTTCTTTCCGGCGGAGGCGTATCATCAGAATTATCTCTGGGCGCATCCGCGTCAGCCGTACATCGTGCATAACGATTTGCCGAAGATCGCGAATCTGCGGCGGCTGTTTCCGGACCGCTATTCGGCGCAACGCTCGGGCTGATCCATGACATTGGCGCTTCTCGCGTATCTTGCTGGGGTTCTGACGATCCTCAGCCCCTGCATCCTGCCGGTGCTGCCGTTCGTGTTCGCGCGCGCTGACAAGCCGTTCGTGACCAGCACTTTGCCGATGCTGACCGGCATGGCGTTGACATTTGCCGGCATCGCGACGCTGGCGGCGGTGGGCGGCGCGTGGGTGGTGCAGGCCAATCAGGCCGGGCGCTTCATCGCGCTCGCTTTGTTCATCGCGTTTGGCTTGGCGTTGCTGTTTCCGGCGATCGCCGAGCGGTTGACGGCGCCTGTGGTCGCACTGGGCAATCGCCTGACGAACCATGTGAACGCGCAAGGCGCGAGCATTGGCGCGTCGCTGTTGCTGGGCGCGGCGACCGGGCTGCTGTGGGCGCCGTGCGCGGGGCCGATCCTGGGCCTCTTGCTGACGACTGCCGCCATTCAGGGCGCGAGCGTTGAAACCAGCTTGATGCTGCTGGCGTATGCGCTGGGCGCGGCAACCTCGCTTGCGGTGGCGCTGTTCGCGGGCGGACGGATTTTCACGGCGCTGAAGAAGTCGCTCGGCGCGGGCGAATGGATTCGGCGCGGGCTTGGCGCGGCCGTGCTGGCGGGCGCGGCGATGATCGCGCTGGGCTTGGATACGGGTCTGCTGACGCGGCTCTCGGCGAGCGGCACAGAGCGGTTCGAGCAGGCGCTGCTGGACATGGGCGGCGGCTCGGCGTCCGGCGAGAACGCCATGGCGATGGAAGGCGGCGCCGCCGGCGACGCCATGATGATGAGCGGCGCGGCGAGCGGGGAAGCGCCGGAGCTTGCGCCCTCGTTCGAAGGCGGCGTGCTGTGGCTCAACTCACGCCCGCTTTCGATCGAGCAATTGCGCGGACGCGTCGTGCTGGTCGATTTCTGGACCTATTCCTGCATCAACTGCCTGCGCGCCATGCCGTATGTGGAAGCGTGGGCGGAGAAGTATCGCGATCGCGGGCTCGTGGTGATCGGCGTGCATGCGCCGGAGTTCGCATTCGAGCGCGATCCCGGCAATGTGCGGCGCGCGGTGCGCGATCTGGGCGTGAGCTATCCCGTGGTGCTCGACAACGAGCTGGCGATCTGGCGCGCCTATGGCAACCGCTATTGGCCGGCGCATTATTTCATCGACGCGAACGGGCAAATCCGTCACCGGCATTTTGGCGAGGGCGATTACGACGAGTCCGAGCGCGTGATTCAGACGCTGCTGGCGGAAGCTGGATACGATGTCCCGACCGATATCGTGAATGTCAGCGCCGGCGGCGTGGGCGCGGCGCCGGACAATTCGCGGGCGCGTACGCCGGAAACCTATATCGGCTACGGGCGGCGCGAGAATTTTGCGTCGGCCGAACAGCGCACGCGCGCGGTGCACGCGTTCGAGACTCCTGCAAGCTTGGGGTCGAACGAGTGGGGCTTGTCGGGCGCCTGGCAGGTCGAGCGCGAATACGCCGAGGTCGCCCGCGCGGGCGGGACGATCAGCATGCGCTTCCGGGCGCGCGATCTGCATCTCGTGCTGGCGCCCGGCGCGGCGCCGGTGCGCTATCGCGTGACCATTGACGGCCGTCCGCCCGGCGCGATGGCAGGGATGGACGTCAACGCGGCGGGCGAGGGCGTGGTGCGCGAACAGCGGCTATACCAGCTCATTCGCGGCGGCGGCGAAGGGGAGCGCACGTTCCGGATCGAATTCCTCGACCCCGGCGCGCGTGCGTTCGCGTTCACCTTCGGTTGACGCGCCGCCTCCTGCGAATGCCGTGTTTTCAGCGGCTTGGCGCGCGGAAATCATGGATAGAAGGCGCCGCTGTCCTTGCAGCGGGCGCCTAGGCCCTCTGGCCCGCGGCTGCTAAAACGCAGCCAACAGGGGGCAAACAATGCGGCGGGGAACGCAGGGGTTCGATTATTTTTTGGCGGCGCCTCTGGTTGGGCCTGACGACCTCATCTGGGATGCGTCCTACCTGACCGACATGATGGCGCGCTGGAGCGGAGCGGGGGAGAGTGTCGATCCGAACGCGTTGTCTCCAACGCTCGTGAGCGTGTGCACGTTTCGACCCGCGCCGCTGCTCGACAGCGCGGGGGGCAAGCCCGAAGAGATGATCGGACCGCCCGGTCCACGACAGATCAATGAGAGCGGCGGCGACGTCATTCCGGGAGACATCAGCACTTCTTTTACCCTGACGATGGGCGTGCCGGAGACTGGCGTCATCAATTCGGTGGGCGATTCCGATTGGTTCCGCGTCACGCTCACGGCCAACACGGTGAACACCATCACCGTCAGTTCGCCTCCGCCGTTCGGCTTGGCTAGCGCAACGATCTCGCTCTACTCCTCGACCGGCACGTTGCTTACGACACATGCGGGTCCCACCTGGCCGAGCCTGATTGTCGGAGGCAGTGGCGACTATTTCATCGGCGTCAGCGGCAGCGGCGGCGCTA
>DASPMA010000057.1:0-12441 GCA_035627335.1 Binatia bacterium | reverse complement strand
CGGTTGAAGAGCGCTGCGAGTTCACAATCAACTCCGGCCTCATCGCACTCGGCGAGCTGAGCGGCGCTGGCGGGCTGCTTAACACCGCAGCGGTGGACGGAGGAGCCGACGACCTGAATGGCTGGTGCAACGGCACGGCCGCGGAGATGACGGTCGAAGCGAACGCGCTGGAGAACATCGATTATCTCGGCGCACCGCCCGCCGGGTTCGATCGGGTCGTGAACTTCACTGCAACGGCGACAGCGTCCACCGGCTCGGCCAACGATTCATCGGCCACGCTGGGAGCAGGCACGCCGTCAACGGTGGGCATCTTCTCGAGCAACATCTCCGTGGTGCTGTCGGGTTCCGCCACACCAAGCGGCGGCAAGCTGATCGCCGGCGACTACGAAGGCTCGGTCGACGTCACACTGACGCCCAGCCCCTGATCGGATCCCGCGGAGACGTTGCGCATGAGACTGACGGCAATCATTCTCGGCATGGCCTTCACAGTGCTGTCTTCGACGGCGGTCGCGCAGACCGCCGTCGACGGGCAGGCTGACGTGACGGGCAGCGTCGCGAATGTTTGCGTGCTCGGCGCACCGTCTCCGTCTTCCATCAATCTAGGCGCGCTGTCGTCGACCTCCGGCGCGCGCGCCGGCAAGCTCGATACGATCGCGAACCAGACGGTCAATCTGCCGAACTCGTACTGCAATTTCGGCGGCACCCGGATCTCGATCTCGTCGACCGCGCTGCTCGCCGCCGATGCGTCGGCGCCGCCCGCGGGCTTCTCGCGTGCAGTGAACTTCACGTCGACCGTCGGAACGTGGGGCACGCCGAACGCGCAAGTGACGACCAACGCCGCGGCCAACGGGTCGTCAGCCACCGCAAATGGCGACAGCGGCGTGCAGGCCGATCCGCGCGAAGCGAACCTTTCGCTTCAGCTGTCGGCCTTCACCGCGCCGGGCGACGGCTTTCTCGTGACGGGCGCCTACGCGGGTTCCGTCACAATCACGCTTGGGCCGGAGTGAACGCCATGCGCCGCCTCTTACTCATCTGCGCGGTGTGGGCGTCGCTGGCGGCAAGCGCCGCGGCGCAAGACACCGATCAGGCCGGCCCGATTCCGGTCACCGGCAATGCGCCGACCTTCTGCACGGTGGGCGGGCTGCAAGGGACGGACAACGTGTTCGATCTTGGCATCCTGATCGACACCACGACCGGATTGCTGTCGCAGTCCCTTTCAGCGCCGCCGAAAACAATGGCGGGCGCCTTCTGCAACGCCGGCAGCACGATCTCGATCACGGCGACGTCGATCGAGGCCCAAACGCTGACCGGCGCGCCGCCGAACGGCTATTCGGACGAAGTCGACTTCACGGCGACGGCGAGCGGCTGGACCACCTCTCCGGCGGTGTTCGCGACCGGCAGCGGTGCGAACCCGCAATCCAGCCAGACACGCGGCACGCCGTTTTCCGGGAATATCATCGTCTCGATCGACGATTTCGAAACCGCGGGCGGCAGCGCGCTGCGCATGCTCGCGGATCCGGTCTATCGCGGCTCCATCACGCTCACCTTGACGACGACGAATTGAAGGGAGCGCCGATGTCATTCCGCCTCGCGACACTTAGTTTGCTGACAGCGCTCTCAATCTCGGGCGCGGCCAGGGCGCAGACTACTCAAGATTTCGACGTTGTGGCGACGATCCCAAGCGTTTGCGCGCTCGAGGCGCCGACATTATCGGGCGGCCCGTCGATCAATTTCCGGGGGCTGAACGGCACGACGTTGGAAGTCGACCAACTCACTGACCCGCGCACGCTCGCAACGCGCGCGGCTTCGGCGCGCGTGACCTTCGCCGCCGTGTGCAGTTTCCCGCACACGCTCGTGCTTGAGTCCGAGAGCAACGGCCTCTGGCGCGGCATAGGCGCATCCGCGCCGAGCGGGTTCGCCGACGCGGTGCCGTACGACGCGGAACTGACCTGGGGCCCGGTGCGGGAGCGCCTCCGCGCCGACGCCATCTCGCGCCGCATCAACCAGCTCAACGTGACGGTGGACGAAGCCGTCGCCGGCGAGATCATCGTCGATCTGGGAATTCAGGCCGGCGCATCGAACGCGCGCGCCAACGCCCCGCTGATCGCAGGGTCCTATCAAGACACCATCCGCATCACGCTGGAGCCGCAATGATGCGCAGCCTCGCTCTTTCGCTCTTTCTGGCGCTTATCCCGGGCGCGGCGTTTGCACAAACAATAGCGGCATCCCAAGGTCGGCTGGACATCGTCGGGCAAGCGCCCAACGCGTGCGTGATTTCGTCCGCCGGTTCGGCCGCGGGGGCGAACGCGGTATTTCGCTCGCTGAACGCCGGCGCGGCCGAAGTGCGCATTACCGAGATGATCGACCCGCAGACGAGCACGGCGCGCGCGTCCTCGATCAACATTCTGCTGCCGATCATCTGCAATGGCGCGCATCGGCTGGTTCTGACGTCGGGCAATGGCGGTCTCTTGCGCGACGGCGGCAGCACGGCGTCGTCGCCCGGCGGTTTCCGCGAATTCGTGCCGTATCAAGTTTCGGCGGTTTGGTCCGGCCAGACTGCGGCAAGGTCAAGTGACACGGGTCCGATGGTCATCAACGTCCGCGACGGGGCGGCGGGCGATGCGTCCGTCACCATCGATGTGCCTGGGGGCGGCGCGCCGCTGATCGCGGGCGGTTACTCGGACGCAGTGGTGATCGAGTTGCAAGTCGAAAACTAGAGCACCGGGGTGGGGGAAGAACGTGCAAAGAAAAACGGCATCATTCACGGCCTCGCTGTTCGCTGCGGTGTTGCTTTGCGCCACCAGCCTTGTCGCCGACGCGATGACGGTGCAGCCCGTTGTCATCGAGTTGCAGACCTCCGGCCGAGGCATGAGTCAAACCGTGAGCGTGGAGAACACGTTCACGAATGCTCTGCCGGTGGAGCTGCGTGTCGAAGACCTGACCTTCGGCGCAGAGGGGTTGACCGGCACGGGGCAGGATTCCGGCGATTTGCTCGTCTTTCCGCCACAGGCGCTGATTCAGCCCGGCCAGACGCAGACCTTCCGCATCCAATATGTCGGCGATCCCGCAATCCCGCGCAGCAAACACTTCTACGTCACGGTCGCACAGCTGCCGATCCAATTGCCGGAAGGCCAGTCGGCGATTCAGATTCTCTATAACTTCCGCGTGCTGGCGAGCGTCGCGCCGCCCGACACACAACCGGCCGTGCGCGTTGTGTCGGCTGAAATCGCGCGCGACGCGCAAGGCGCGGCGATGCCCGCGATCACGGTGACCAACGATTCCGTGGCGCACGGCTATCTGTCGCAGGGCCGTCTGCGGATCGTGCAGCGCGACGGGACGGGGCGGGAGGTCTTCCGCCGCGTGATACCTGGACCGGAATTACAACAGACAATTGGGCTTGGGTTGGTGGGGGCCGGACAGACGCGACGAGTCGTCGTGCCGATCGCCTTGCCAGCAGATGGGGGCGAACTTGAAGCCGAATTCACAGCCGAAAGGCGGCGCTAGCCGTTCGCAGCGTCCGCTGCTGCTGTCGGCGTGCGCCGCGGCGCTGGCTCTTCCAGTCGGCGCTGTTGCGCAGACGCCGGAAGAGGCGCGCGGGACGCTCACAATCGGCAGCGGGCCTGTCAGCGTCGATGAGGCGCCGGCGCGTCTCAACACGACCGGGCGTCCGATCGACATGATCACGCCGGTGAAAGACGGCGCCACATATCTCGGCGACATCGTTGTCACCATCGACCCCGAAGACAACATCAGCTTCAACACGCAGCGTTTCCTTGAGGTCGTCTCCGGCGTGCTTGATCCGCGCGTCGTCGAAGCGATCCGTGCGGCCGCCGGCGGCCGCACCAGCTTGTCACCCGCCGATCTTACCGAAACGGGCATCGCCGTTCAGTATGTGCCGCAGACGCTCGAACTCGCGCTGGACGTTCCGAGCGAGATGCGCGCGTCGCGCTCGATCCAGGTCAGCACGCTCGACCGTCAGCCGCTTGGCACGTTCGACGCGCCCGCAGTGTTCAGCGCCTACTTGAACGCGCGCGGCTCGATGGATTTCGTGCACACCGGCTCTGAGGAAGGCTGGGCCGATCCTGTCGTTCTTCTCGACACCGCAGCGCGCTATGGCGGCGTCGTACTGGAATCGGAAGGCATTGCCCAGCCGGGCGTCGAAGAGGCGCGCTTCCAGCGGCAAGGCACGCGTTTCGTCATCGACGACACCGAAAGCCTGGTGCGCTACTCGTTTGGCGACCTGCGCACTGTCGCGCGGGGCTTCCAGTCCGTGCCCGACATCGCGGGTATTTCGTTCTACCGCTCGTACAGCATCCTGCAGCCGCAGATGATTGCGCGTCCGCGCGGCGACCGCACGTTCCAGCTGGATCGGCCGTCAACGGTCGAAATCTCCGTCAACGGGCAGCCCACGCGCCGTCTTCGCCTGGATCCTGGCACCTATAATCTGCGCGATTTTCCGTTCACGATCGGCGGCAACGACATCATCGTCGACATCCTGGATGACGCCGGCCGCACCGAAACGCTGCGCTTCAACCTCTTCTTCGATCAAACGCAGCTTGCTTCGGGTCTAAGCGAGTTCGGCGTGTTCGCCGGCGTGAAGGCGCCGCTTGGCCTGCGCGAGCCCGAATATTCGGACGACTGGCAGTTCAGCGGCTTCTATCGCCGCGGCATGAACGATTTCTGGACACTCGGCGTCAACGGCCAGGCCGACGAGATCGGCCAAATGGCTGGCATCGAATCGCTGTTCGCGACCAGTGCGGGTGTGTTTTCTTTCAGCCTGGCCCAATCGCATATAGACGGAGTTGGCGACGGCCACGCAGGCAACTTCACTTATCAGCGGCTTTTGCAGCGCTCGAATGGGTATTCCGACGCGCTCAGCTTCTTCGTTGAATCGCGCAGCGAAGACTTCGGCCCCGTTGGCGTGACGATTCCGGACAACCGCTACGATTACGAAGTGGGCGCGTCCTACTCGCGCGTGTTCAACGATTACGTCTATGGCGGCTTTGACCTGCGCTATTCGCACGCGCGAGACGATCTGGACGAGGACGCCGAAAGCTATCGCACGACGCTTGGCCTCCGCCTTACCGACGCCGTGAGCGCGCGCTTCGATCTGATCTACGAAAACCCAGAGACCGACGGCAATTTCGTCGGCTTGTTCTCGCTTACTGCGCGTCTAGGCGGCTTCTCCAGCGCCCGCGCGGATTACGACTCACGCGGCAATCGCGCGCGCCTGTCCTACCAAGCGATCGGGGGGCAGGGCGTGGGCTCCTACAACGTCGCCGCCAACGTCGAGCGCACGGACGAAGATTCCGGGCTCAACGCGTCGGCGAACTATTACGGCAATCGCGCCGAGTTCGGGATCAGCCATTTTGGCGTGTTCGAGGAGGGCTTTGGCGGCGCGACTGACGAGCGGACCTCCGTTCGCATCGGCTCATCGCTTGCCGTGGCCGACGGCGTGTTCTCGTTCGGCCGGCCGATCTACGACAGCTTCGCCATCGTGCGCGGTCATCGTAATTTGAACGATACGGAAATCCTGGTCGAACCGGTGTTCGAGGGGTTCACTGCGTCGACCGGCGTGCTGGGCGCTGCGACGCAGCCGAACCTCAGCTCCTACACCGAACGCACCATCACGGTGGAGGCGCCCGAAGCGCCGCAAGGGGCGGACATCGGGCGCGGGTCGTTCCGACTCTTCCCGCCGTATCGCTCCGGATACGACCTCGTTGTCGGCACGGATTATTCGGTGACGGCCGTGGGCCGCATGCTCGACCGCGATGGCGCGCCGGTTTCGCTGATCGCCGGACGCGCAACTGAACTGGCGCATCCGGATCGTGAGCCCGTCACCTTGTTCACCAATCGCGAGGGGCGCTTCGGCGCGACCGGGCTGGCGCCCGGCCGCTGGCGCATCGAAATGCTCACCGAACCGCCCACCGTCTACATCATCGACGTTCCGCCAGAAGCAACGGGCGTCGTTCGCACGGGCGACATCTCGCCCGCCGGAGAATAATCAGATGCCTCTGCGCGCTATCCGTGTCGCATTCATTGCAATCTTGGCTTGGTTCGCAGCAGGCGCGGCGTACGCGCAGCCTTGCGGCAGCGACGTCCAGGTGACCGGAGGCGTCACGGCAGGCGACTACGATCCGTTTGCGCCCACGCCAGTTACGTTCGGCGGCGTGACGCTCACCTTTACACGCGCCATCGCCGCCAGTGGCGGCGGCAAGACCCAAACAATGCACTTCTATATGATCCAAGCGGCGGGCTCGCCGCCCGGAAACCAAGTGATCTGGCAAGACAGCGGGGAGAACATACTGTTCACGGCGGGGGGACCCGTACCCGCTTTCGGCAACCCAAACAGTCCCAATCAGGCGACCGGCATTGCGACGGCTGATTGGGGCGGGGCGGCTCAGCCCGACGTCATCGTGGAGACTGTTCAAGTCACCATCGATCCTAATTACGACCCGGTCGCTCAACCGACGCTCGACTTCGATCTCGTCTATATCTGCAAGGGGACCGGCGGATATTCCGATGTCGGCGCGCCGGGGGTGACCTTGGCGGGCGTCATTCACATCTCAATCCGCGTGTTGAGCGGCTTGCAGGCAAGCTATGCCGGTCCAGCGCTCGACTTCGGAGATTTGAGTGAAGTCACTTCAGGAGGCGCCGTTGAATCCGGGCTCTTCCATGTTCGCAGCTCGGGCGCGTTCAACATCACGCTGACATCAGGCAACCATTTCCTGATGACGTATCCGGGCGGCCCGTCCTCGCCGGGAGCCGGCACGATCGGCTATTCGTTGACGTTCGTCGGTCAGACGCGGCAATACGGCAATGAGACGTTCACGATCCCGACTTGCCATCGCGCGGGGACGAACGCGGTGCAGTACATCCCGATCACCGCGACATTGCTCGAAGGCGGTCTCGGCAAGACGCCGGCGCCCAATTACGCTGACCAGCTGACGGTAACGTTCTCGCCGATCGACGATCCAGGAACGACGCAGCCCTTCTGCTCGTCGCCGACGCCTTAGAGCGCGACGACGCGGAAGGAGATCGAGCCTTCAGGACGCCGACCTTGGAGGTGAAGTGCAAGTTGGCGCGTCTGCATCGCGGCGTGCATGGAAGCGCTGACCTTCACGCTGCTTTGCGCGCCGGCCAGGCGCACGGCGCGGCCGTCCACCATTAAAATCGCGCCGGAGAGTTGGGGCGAATAATCGACCCACACTTCGTAGCCATTGGCGTTGTTGCAGAACTCGTTAAGAGTCCCCAGAGCGACCACGCCGCGCTCGATTGCAGCTACACTGGCGCCCACAGAGGCACGGCAAATCACTGGCACGTAGCCACGCAAGCGCAGTTCGTAGCTTACAGGCTCCACCGCGTTGGCGCTGCCGGCAAACGTGGCCATTGCCGCCACGGCGGCGAGAATTTGCTTCACTCTCATTGGAATCTACGTCCCAACCATTACCCGGGACGCAGAGTGCACGAGAGGTCATAAGATACCGTTTGGAAACACCCTTTGCGGGCGGTTAACGCACGGAAGCCTGTTCACTTCGCTTAAGCCGTTGGCGAGGCTTCCGCCGGCGCTGTCTGCATGGCCGCCAGCCGCTTCTTAGCGAGCAATATTCCGCCAGCCATTGCATCGGCCTTCGGCGCGCTCAGCCGTTCGCGCAGTTCGTGGGGCAGATACGACTTTATGGGCTCGGCGAGGCCCCCCGATAGCGCCACGCGCCGGACGCCTAGCATGAAAAGCGCTTGCGCTAATTCCGCGATGCGCGCGCCGGATTGGTTCATCAGGTCGAGTGCGTCGGCGTCGCCCGCCGCGGCGTGCTTCGCCACGATCGGCGCGAAGGTCGCATAATCGGTGGCCGTCGCGTCGCCGATCCAGGACGCGAGCATCGAAGGATCGTCAAAGCGCGCGAGCACTTCGCGCGTGAAATCGCTCGCCTCTGCGCGACCGTCCCAGCTGCGCAGCGCGCGCTGCAAGGCCGCCAAACCCAGCGCCGCGCCGCCGCCTTCATCCGAGACGGGGAAACCGTAGCCGCCGATGCGCACCGTCTTTCCGCCGAGATGCGTCACCGCAATGCTGCCGGTGCCGACAATGACCACGCCGCCGGCGCCGCCGCCGAACGCGCCCAGCAGCGCGAGATATCCGTCGCCTTCGAACCACGCGCCCGCGAAGGGATGACGCCAAGCTTCCAGCGCCGCGCGCGCGCCCGCATGTCCTGTCCCCGCCAAGCCAATGCCCGCGTATGTGCGCGGCAACGCGCCTTCATCTAGCCTGGCTTGCCCGAGCGCCTGGCGCGTTGCCTCCGTGATCGAAGCGAGCGCCGCATCGAGCCCCAGCCGCATGGTCGCCGGCCCGGATATGCCTTCGCCCAGCCGCGCGCCTTCGGCAGTTTCCAGCCGCGCCCGGCAGCGCGAGCCGCCGCCGTCCACGCCGAGAAAGAGCAGGGCGCTCATGAATCCTATGTATTAGACGCCGCGCCGCGTTCAAATACGGACAAAGCGGAAAGCTTGGGAACTCATGGCTACTGAAGACATCGATCCGCGCTACGCCGACCTTGATTTGTGGAGTAATTCCGAAGCTCTGCGCGCTTTGTACGAAAGCCAAGTCGAGGGTCTGGCGCGCGTGAGTTCCGCTTTGCCGGCGATCGCGACGGCGGTGGAGCAAGCAGTTCCGCGGCTGCGCGCGGGCGGACGGCTTATTTATGCTGGGGCCGGAACTTCAGCGCGCATCGCTGTACAGGACGGCGCCGAGCTTGCGCCCACTTTCAACTGGCCGCGCCAACGCGTGGCGTTCGCGATCGCCGGCGATGAAGCGGCGCTGCTGCAGGCGATGGAGGGCGCTGAAGATCAAACCGCGAGCGCTCAAGCGCGCATGTCCCAACTCGGCGTTGATGCAAACGACGTAGTGATCGGCCTCGCTGCAAGCGGCGAGACGGCTTACACCATCGCCGCGCTCGAATCCGCGCGCGCGGGAGGCGCGCTCACCATCGGCGTCGCCAACACGCCGAATGCGAGCCTTCTGAAGGCGTGCGACCATCCGATCCTCATCGATACCGGCGCCGAAGCCATCGCGGGGTCCACGCGTCTCAAAGCCGGCACAACACAGAAAGTCGTGCTGAACCTCATTTCGACGCTGATCATGGTGCGCCTGAACCGCGTCTATCGCGGCCTCATGGTCGACATGCGCCCCACCAACGCCAAGCTGCGCCGCCGCGCCGCGCGCATGGTGATGAGCATTAGCGGCGCCAGTCAGGAAACAGCAGAGCAGGCGCTCGCCACCGCTGGCGATGACGTGAAGCTCGCGGCGCTGCTCGTGCGCGGGCTGGATCGCGCCGCTGCCCAGTCGCTGCTCGACAAGCACGACGGCAACCTGCGCTCGGCGCTAGATGAAACCGCCCCGGCGTCGCGCTGAGCGACAAACCGGATTTGTTGCACTGCAACACATCAATCATCCAGCAAAGCAGCCGTTTTTGAATGACTCTTCTAGCGTCTTAAACAATGACGGTAACGTTTTGCCCCGAAAGCGGCTCTTGTTGCACAAAATCCGCGCCTGAGTATTTTGCGCCGCCATAACAGACCGGGCTCGCTGAATGCGTGCCCCTGGGAGCGAAACGTCCGAATGAACACCACACGCCGCCGAGTCGTTGCCGCGCTCGGATCCACTGTGCTCGTCCCGCTCATCGCGGGGCCTGCTTTCGCGCAAACCCAAAGCTCGGCCGACAGAGCCTTCGAGCGTCTCAGCGCGCGCTGGCTCGATCAATCCATGCGCCTGACGCCATCGCAGGCGACGGGCGCCGGCGATCACCGTTTCGACTCTCGCCTTGACGACGTCAGCGCGCGCGGCCGCGCCGCCAATCTCCGCTTCCAGCGCCAAACGCTGGAAGCGCTCACCCGCATCGACCGCGCGCAGCTCTCGCGCGCCAACCAGGTCGACGCCGCGCTGCTGGAAAATTCGCTGCGCGGCGGGATCTGGCAGATCGAGACGCTGCAGAATTGGGCCTGGAATCCCCTCGTCTACCAGGGCGTCGCCGGCAATTCGCTTTACGCGCTGATGGCGCGCGAATTCGCGCCGATGCCGCAGCGCCTCGAAGCCGCCACGCGACGCATGGAACTGATGCCGGCGCTGTTCGCGCAAGTGCGCGCCGAACTGCAGCCCGCGCGCGTGCCGCCGCCGCACGCCGAAACCTACGCCGCGCAGAACCCCGGCCTGAAGAGCATCGTCTCGGGCATGATCGAGCCGCACAAGGATCAGCTCTCGGCTTCCAAGCGCGCACGCCTCGAACGCGCCATCACAACCTTCAACACCGCCGTCGACGAGCACCAAGCCTGGATCACCGGCACGCTCGTGCCAGCCGCGCAGGGCAATTTCCGCGTCGGCGCGGAAGTCTTCGACACCCAGCTCGGCTACGCGCTGCAATCCAGCCTCACGCGCGCGCAAATCCGCGAACGCGCCGACGCCGCGCTCACGCGCTGCCGCGAGGAAATGTACCGGGTTTCGCGCCAGGCGCTCGCTGGCCGCCCCGATGCGCCCGCCATGCCGGACGCGCCGACACCCGCGCAACAGCAAGCCGTCATCCGCGCTGCGCTCGACCTCGCCGCCGCGCAGCGTCCCGCGCGCGATCGCGTTGTCGAAGACGCCACCGCTGGCGTCGCCGAAGCCCAGGCCTTCCTCCGTCAGCGCGACATCATCTCGCTGCCGAGCGAACCGGTGCGCGTGATCACGATGCCGGAATTCCAGCAAGGGGTTGCGGTCGCCTATTGTGACTCACCCGGCCCGCTCGAAAACAATCTCGAGACCTTCTACGCCATCTCGCCGATCCCGGCGGGCTGGACCGAAGAGCAAGCCACCTCGTTCCTGCGCGAGTACAACAGCTTCAACATCGTCGATGTGGGCGTGCACGAAGCGATGCCCGGCCACTACGTGCAGATCTGGCACTCGAACCGCTATCCGTCGGTCCTGCGCGCCGTGCTCGGCTCGGGCACGTTTACGGAAGGCTGGGCCGTCTATGCCGAAGAGATGATGGTCGCCGAAGGCTTCCGCCAAGGCGATCCTCTCTACAAGCTCTCGCAGCTGAAGATGCAGCTCCGCTCCATCATGAACGCCATCATCGACCAGGCCATCCATGTCGACGGCATCGATCAGGCCGAGACCATGCGCCTGCTCACCCAAGTCGCTTTCCAGGAAGAACGCGAAGCGGCCGGCAAATGGCGGCGCGCGCAGCTGTCCTTCACACAGCTCTCGACCTATTTCGTCGGCTACCAGGAACACCTGGAGACGCGCGCCGCGGCCCAAGCGGCACAGGGCGCCGCGTTCAACTTGAAAACCTACCATGACGGTGTGCTGGCCTTCGGCTCGCCGCCCGCCCGCTATGCGCGTGCGCTCCTTCTGAATGAGGCCATCTGATGTTCGATCCCAAGACCAACGCCTCGTTCGACAATCACGAAGAGGTCGTCTTCGTCGGCGGCGAAAACCAAGGCTTCGCCGGCATCATCTCGATCCACTCCACCGTCATGGGCCCGGCCGCCGGCGGCTGCCGCATCTGGGACTATAACAGCGTCGAAGACGCGCTCACCGACGCGCTGCGCCTCTCGCGCGGCATGACCTACAAGAACGCGATGGCTGATCTGCCGCTCGGCGGCGGCAAGGCCGTCATCTATCGCATCAACACCGAGCGCGTGGACGCCTTCCAGCGGTTCGGCGACGAGGTCGAAAAACTCGGCGGCCGCTACATCACCGCCGAAGATGTTGGCGCCACCGTCGCTGACATGCGCGCCATCGCCGGCCGCACCTCGTACGTGGCAGGTCTCCCCAAAGAAGCCGGCCAAGCCGGCGGCGATCCTTCGCCCGCCACCGCGTTTGGCGTGTTCGTCTCGATCAAAGCGCTGCTTGGCGGCTCGGTGCAGGGCAAGACGATCGCCGTGCAAGGCGTTGGCGCCGTTGGCTTCAACCTGTGCAAGCTGCTCAACAGCGAAGGCGCGCGGCTCGTCGTCGCCGACGTGAACCGCGCCAACCTCCAGCGCGCCGAAGCGCTCGGCGTCGAGATCGCGCCGGTCGACCAGATTCACGCCGTCGCCGCCGATCTCTTCTCGCCGTGCGCCCTCGGCGCGGGCCTCAACGAGCGCACCATCCCCGAACTCGGCGCGCCCATCGTTTGCGGCGCGGCCAACAACCAGCTCGCCACCGAAGCCGACGGCGAACGCCTCGTGGCGCGCGGCATCACCTACGCACCCGACTACGTCATCAACGCCGGCGGCATCATCAACGTCTCGGCCGAATATCTGGGCGAACCGGCGAACGTCGTTGATGGGCGTCTCCGCGCCATCGCTCCGCGCTTGCTGAAAGTCTTGGAAACCGCCAAATCGGAGGACGTACCGCCCCACGTCGCCGCCGACCGCATCGTGCGCGCGAAGCTTGAGGCTGCGAGGAAGGGCTGATGGACGATATGAGCC
>DASPMA010000056.1:0-3660 GCA_035627335.1 Binatia bacterium | reverse complement strand
CTGCGATCATCCCCTGGTGCAACACAAGCTCACGATCCTGCGCGACAAGGAGACGTCGACGCGCTCGTTTCGCGCGCTGCTGCGCGAGATCAGTGTGCTGTTGTGTTACGAAGTCACGCGCGACTTGCCGCTGGAAGACGTCGAGGTCGAAACGCCGGTGGCGCGCATGAAGAGCAAGACCATCGCCGGCAAGAAGCTGGTGTTCGCGCCCATCCTGCGCGCGGGAATGGGGATGCTGGACGGCATGCTGGAACTGGCGCCGTCGGCGCGCGTGGCGCATATCGGGCTTTATCGCGAGCCGAAAACGCTGAAAGCGGTCGAGTACTATTTCAAAGCGCCGCTCGATGTCGCCGAACGCCTGGTGATCGTGATCGATCCGATGCTGGCGACGGGACACACGGCGGTCGCCGCGATCGACCGGCTGAAGGAGCACGGCGTGACGCAGATCCGCTTCGCGTGCGTCGTTGCGTCACCGCAAGGCGTCGATGTCGTGCGCAGCCATCACCCCGACGTGCCGATCTGGGCGGCTGCGGTCGATGAAGGGCTCAACGATCACAGCTATATCGTGCCTGGCCTCGGCGATGCGGGCGACCGGATGTATGGCACAAAATAGTGATGCAGCTATCGCGCGCGCACTGAATTGATATAGGCGTCGATCTCCTGCTCGAGCACCGGCAGCGTGACGCCGCCATTGGCCAGCACCGCATCGTGATAGTCGCGGATGTCGAAGTCTTCGCCGAGCTGGCTTTGCGCGCGCTGGCGGAGTTCGACGATCTTGAGTTCGCCGATCTTGTAGGCCAGCGCCTGACCCGGCCAGCCGATGTAGCGATCGACTTCGGTGCGGATTTCGTGGGTCGATAGCGCGGTGTTCGCCGCGAGATAGTCGAGCGCGCGCTGGCGTGACCAACCCATCGAGTGCATGCCGGTGTCGACCACGAGGCGGCAGGCGCGCCACATCTCATAGGTGAGCTGGCCGAAGCGTTCGTACGGCGTGTGGTAGATGCCCATCTCGCCGGCGAGCCGCTCTGAGTAGAGTCCCCACCCTTCGCCGAACGCGTGCGGGTAGAAGTTGAGCCGGAAGCGCGGCAGACCCGTCAACTCGCGCGCGATAGCGCCTTGGATGTGGTGGCCGGGTGCGGCTTCGTGCGCGGTGAGTGCGGGCAGATTGTAGAGCGAGCGCGTGTTGAGCGCGTAGGTGTTGACCCAGTAGGTCCCGGCCGCGCCCAACGGTCCCGGATTGTAGCGACCCGCCGTGTAGTTCGGCGCAAAAGCCGCTGGGACGGGCTCCACTGTGTACGGCGTGCGCGGCAGGCGGCCGAAATAGTCCGGCAAATGACCATCGATCTCGCGGGTGATCCACGCCGCGCGATTGAGCAATTGCTCGGCTGATGTCGGATAGAATTGCGGATCGGTCCGCAGGAAAGTGAGGAATTCCGAGAACGATCCTTGGAAGCCCACTTCGCGCACGATCGCCTCCATCTCGGCGCGGATGCGGCGCACTTCGGCGAGGCCAGTGCGGTGGATCTGCTGCGGCGTCGCGTTCGGGAGAGTCGTGTAATAGCGTACGAGATCGGCGTAGTACGCACGCCCATTGGGCAATCGCGTCGCCGCTATGCTGCTGCGCGCGGCGGGTGCGTATTCGTTGACGAAGAACGTCCGGAATTCGCGGAAGGCGGGGATGACCGAATCCACGATGGCTGCGCGTCCCGCTGCGGTGAGCCTCGCGCGTTCCGCCGCGGTCACCGTGTCCGGATATTCCGCGAACGGCGCCCAAAACGGGGTTGATTCCGGCGTTTCGAAGCTCCAGCCGGCGATCGTATCGCGCACGCCGCCGATGATCTCGGCCGGCAGCGTGAAGCCCTCGCGCATGCCCTGGCGCATATTGGCTATGTGCTCGCGGAAATAGCGCGGCGTGTCGTTGAGACGCGCGATGTAATTCTCGTAATCGCGCACCGTGCGCGGTGACATGGCGTCATGCAGCTGCAGGATTTCCGAATAGAAGCCGCTGTCGCTGTTCATCGGCAGGCGCCACTCGTTGTACCGCGCCAGCTGCACGCGCTGGCCGACCATGAACGCGAAGAGATCGTAGCTCACCTGCTCCTGGTGCGTGAGCGCGGCGCGGTCTATCGCGCGCAAGCGCGTCAGGAATTGCTCATCCAGAGCGCTGCGTCGCGCATAGTCAGCCGGCGTCACGGACGGCAGACGATCGTCGTATTCGTGGACGCCATCGCCCGTCGCCGCGAGCGGATCTTCGCGCCAGATGAACGCGCGCTCGTCCTCGAACAATTGGGTGAGCGCCTGGCTGGCGGTCTGCGCGAAGGCGGCTGTTGCGAAGGACATGCAGGCGGTCAAAATTGCGGCTGCGACGGCGATCTTCATTCTCTCTCCTCAAAGGTGGCTACACGACCTGGAAGCCGTGGGCGAAGCGGTCTTCTTCATCGATCCAGATTTCGTTTCGGCCAGTGGCGATAGCGGAGCCTTCGATCGACGGAATGATCGCGCGCCGACCGCCAACCTCGGTTTCCGCTTCGATGCGCCCTGTGAAGCGAGAAAGAATGTAGCTCTCGTGCACGAACGCGTCGCCGACCTTAAGCTTGCCCTTGGCGTGCAGCTGCGCCATGCGCGCTGACGTACCTGTGCCGCACGGGCTGCGGTCGATGGCTTTGTCGCCGTAGAAAACGGCGTTGCGGCCATGCGCGCCCTCGCCTTTCGGCGCGTCGGTCCACATCACGTGCGAGACGCCGCGAATGGTGGCATCGAGCGGATGCACGGGCTCGATCTTCTCGCGCACGAGTTGGCGAATGATCGGCGAGAGCTGAAGAATGCGGGCCGCGCCAAGGTCGTCGAGACCGGTGTAGGCGCCTTGCGGTGCGATGATGGTGTAGAAATTGCCGCCATAGGCGATGTCGAGCGTGAGCGGGCCGAAGTCCGGCACGTCGACCTTCACGCCTTCGGCGGCGAGATAGCTAGGCACGTTGCGGATGCGGACGCTTTTCACGCGCTCGCCCTCCTGCATGTAGTGAAGCTCGATCTTTCCTGCGGGCACGTCAGCGTAGAAGCGGCCCGGCGTGCGCGGCTTGATCAGTCCGTTCTCGATGCCGAAGGTGACAATGCCGATCGTGCCGTGACCGCACATGGGCAGGCAGCCGCTGGTTTCGATGAAGAGAAAGCCGACATCGGCGTCGGGCGACGTGGGCGGATAGAGAAAGCCCCCGCTCATCATGTCGTGACCGCGCGGCTCGAAGCAGAGCCCGGTGCGGATCCAGTCGTAGCGCGCGATGAAATCTTGGCGGCGCTCGCTCATCGTGGCGCCGTGCAGCTCCGGCGCCCCTTCCACGACCAGACGAACCGGATTGCCGGCGGTGTGGCCGTCGATGCAGCCGAACGTCGAACGCGTCACGCCGTCGCCTTCAGCTTCGGCCGATTGGCGGCGGCGTCTTCAACCAGCTTCGTCACTTCGGCGCGGCGCGCGCCGGTGAGCGGGTAACGCGGCGGACGCACGCGCTCGCTGCCGCGGCCCATGATCTGCTCGGCAAGTTTGATGGACTGGACGAGATCGTGCTCGGCATCCAGGTGCAAGAGCGGCATGAACCAGCGATAGATCGCCAGCGCCGTCTTCATGTCGCCGGTGACAATCGCATCGTAGAGCGCCAGCGATTC
>DASPMA010000055.1:0-2521 GCA_035627335.1 Binatia bacterium | reverse complement strand
TCGGCATCAGCGTGGTCCAATCCTGCGCCCACATATTGCCAAGCAGGTCGGCGCGGATCGGCCCGGTCGCCGGCTGTACGGCGTCGCCGTAGCGCGCGTGCAGCCGTTGGCGCACATAGCAATGCAGCTGCTCGTAGAACGGCTGCATCTGGCCCCACAGCCGCTCGACTTCCGCTTCCATCGCGTCGGCCGGCATGTCGTAGTTCGACAGCCACATCTGGCCGACGTTTTCGTAACCAAGGTCGCGCGCGCCTTCGTTGGCGATTTCCACCATGCGCGCATAGGGCTCGCGCATCGGCGCGGCCACGGCGTGCCACTTGGTCCACATCTCTTCCAGTCGCGCCGGATTGCGCTCAGTGCCCATCAGCGTCTCGAGTTCGTCGAGCGTGACTTCGCGGCCCTGATAATCGATGCGTCCCGTCGAATAAATCGACGCCAGCCGCGTAGTGATTTCCGAAAGCTGCGACGCGGCGCCTTCGCGCTGGGGCGCCGGCAGGGAAAGGCTCAAGCGCAACAGATCGACCTTGCGTCGTAGATCGGGCGGCAGCTCCACATTGGCGTAGCGTCCTGCCTCGCTCGCTAGACGAACGCGCAGTTCCGTGCCTTCGGCATCGGTGCGCTGCTGCAGCCATTCGGTGTCGTAGTTTATGTATGTGTTGAAGATCCAGCCGATGTGGCCTTCGTACTCCGAGCGTTGCATCAGCTCCGTCTCGGCGTTTTGCACGAAGGCCTGTGCAGTTTCGGCGTTGACGGCGCCGCCCTGGCCTCCGTTTGCGGTTGTTCCATCCGCGGTGGCGCACGCCGCCGCAAAGGCGGCGATGGCGATCCAGGACGCGGCTGTCTTCAGCAGCGGTTTCGCGAGCATATTCTCTCCCTTTATTTTTGCGAATAGCGAGCGGCGATTAGCGAATGGTGCGCTCGCAACTGGACCGTCCCTATTCGCCATTCGCTACTTGCCATTCGCCTACAACCCTTCCGCCGCCAGCCAGTCGATCCCGTCCGCCGACATCTGGAACACGCGGGCGTCCCGGCGCTGGGCGCCAATCGCAGCGAAGAAGCGCTGCGCCACCTCGTTTTCAACCCCTGTCGTGATCATCAGCTCGCGCGCGCCGAGATCGCGCGACCTTCGGGCCACAGCCGAGATCATCTTGCGCGCAAGGCCGCCGCGGCGATGCGCCGGCGCCACAAACAGCTCGACCAGCACAACGGTCGGACACGCGCGGCGCATGTCATAGCTCTTCGTGATCGCTGCGTGGGCGCAGAGGGGCGCCTTGCGCTCGGGCTCGGCCACCCAAGCCTCGAACAGCGCGTTTGGCCCGAAGGCGTGCGATTTGATGCGGTCAACGTCGAGCCCCGAGGCACCGCCTTCCTCGGCGGCGGCCGCGGCGGAAAGTTTAGCGATCGCATCGGCGTCGCGCGGCACGGCGCGGCGGATTTGCACCGGAAACTCCTCGACGAACGTTCGAGAAAGTTAAGGCGCCCCAGGCGCCCCGGCGCAAGCGAAAGCGCGAACGCCGATTAGGCTAATGGTCGACCCACGGTCCCATAGGCCGATCCTCGCCGCCTTCCCAGTCGGTTCCCGGGCTGCGGCGCACCATCCAGGCGCCCAGCACGGTGAGGCCCACCACAGCGGCGACCGCGACGAGAAACCAGAAGAACATCTCACGCTCCGATGTCCGCCGGAGGGGCTAGTTCGCCTCTCCAACCAGAACATCGGTATTCTTAGCGCGTTTTTCCACCGGCTTCGAACGCAGACCTACCCATGGGCGAAGCATGGGAACCCGGCGCGCCAGGTCGTAGAAGAGCCAGCAGCCAAGCGCGGTGGCGCCGATCAGCAGCGGCGCTTCCAACCCGAGCGGCAGGCGCAGGTCGTCGAGATGGTGGCCGGCGACGACGATAATGGTCTGGTGGATGAGATAAAATGGGAAGATGGCCTGCGTCAGCATCCGGCGAACAGGACCATCGGCGCCGCGCAGATGGCGATGCGCAAACCCGATTGCGGCCAGTATCGCCGTCCACGCCTGCATCTCGCGCACGCCGCGCATGATGAAACGCAACCACTCCGGCGGCGGGACTTCGTCGCTGTAGAAGTTGTAGAACGCGTTGAGGAGGCCCCAGGCCGTCAGCGCGACGACGAGCGCCGGCGCGCGCCACTTCGTGCACGCGTCGAAAAAGGGCTGATACTTGGCAACGCCAAAGCCGAACAGGAACGCGGTGAGATAGACGGCGTGCAGATACCAGTCTTCGCGGAAGTCGTGCGTTTCGCCGAAGATCGGAAACAGCGTCACGCGCGTGACGAACAGGAACAGCCACGGCGTCACCAGCAGGCCGGGTCCAGCGATCAACACCGAGATGATCTTCGGCGCGCGCCGTAGCAGCGGCAGCAGCAGGATTACCGCCAGCGTGTAGAGGATCAGGTACGCAACGAACCACATGTGGTTGTAGGTGGGCGTGGTCAGGCACCCGTCCGCGTCGCACCAATTGCCTGAAGCGGTGACGTACTTGAAATAGAAATTGTCCA
>DASPMA010000054.1:0-3468 GCA_035627335.1 Binatia bacterium | reverse complement strand
CGCGTCTTCGGCGATGAGATCCATGTAACCGAAGCGGCGCGGATCGTTGAACTCAAGTCGCGCGCCCTGCTCCATCTCGATGACGACGTGCGTATGCGTGGGATCGGGAGGTTCGGAATAATAGAAGTCGCCGGGCTGACGCTTCGCGCCGATCACGCACCAACGCCCCGTCATGCCGAGATGCGTGATCCAGACATTGCCGTCATCAAGCCGCGCCAGCATGTATTTCGCACGCCGCTCCAGTGCATCGACGCGCCGCCCGCTGAGCCGTGCGGCGAAGCGCTTGGGAAACGGAAAGCGCAAATCTGCGCGTTTTGTGCGCGCGCGCGCAATGCGTTTGCCCACCAGGGAGGGCGCTAGTCCGCGCCGCACGGTCTCGACTTCGGGCAGCTCAGGCATGCGGCGAAATGTCGGAAAGCGGCAGGAAACGCATCGGGTGTCCGATATAGCCCCTCCCCGGACGCGCCGCTATGGTCCGGCCATGGCAGAAGAAACGGCCTCCTTCGGGTTCCAGGACGTGCCGAAAGGCGAAAAGGCATCGCGCGTGCGCGAGGTGTTTTCGTCGGTCGCGTCGAAGTACGACCTGATGAACGATGCGATGTCGGGCGGGCTGCACCGGCTTTGGAAAGACGCCGCCGCCGCGAAGCTCAATCCGCAGCCGGGCGAACTCATTCTCGATGTCGCCGGCGGCACCGGCGACATCGCGCGGCGTTTAAAGAAGCTCGGCGACGCGGCCGCGCAGCGGCGCGGGCGCGAGCCGCCTGAGATCCATGTTATCGACATCAATGCGGAGATGCTCGAAGCCGGCCGCGCGCGCGGTGAAAACGGCCTCAACTGGCACGAAGGCGATGCTGAGAATCTACCGGTCGATGACGATGTCGCCAACGCCTACATCATCAGCTTCGGCATTCGTAATTGCACCGATGTTCCCGCGGTTCTGCGTGAGGCGCGGCGGGTCCTGAAGCCCGGCGGGCGGTTTTATTGCCTGGAGTTCTCGCGCCTCGCCGTGGGCGGGCTTGAGCCGGTTTATGATTTCTATTCCTTTAACGCGATCCCGGCGCTGGGGAAATTGCTCGCAAACGACCCCGATTCTTACCGATATCTGGTCGAATCCATCCGCAGATTTCCGGATCAGGAAGCTTTCTTGACTATGATCCGGGAGGCGGGTTTCGCGCGCGCGGCCTATCGCAACATGGCCGGCGGCGTGTGCGCGCTGCATTGGGGTTGGGCGGTTTAGTGTTCTGGTTCACACTGATCCTTGTCATCGCGGTCGCGGTGGTGATCGGTCTCGCCACCGGCGTGATCGGCCACATTCGCCGTCTGCTGCGCGTGGCGCTGACGCTCGTGCGCTACGACGTGCTGCTGCCGGCTGAGTATTACGACCGCTATCCGACATCGCTGCAGGCGCTGCACACCGCGCTTTCCGTTTTCGCCAAACGCCGCCGCGGACGCAGCGTCGGCGAACGGCTGGCGAAGGCGTTGGAGCGGCTGGGCCCCGCCTATGTAAAGGTCGGACAATTCCTGGCGACGCGCCCTGACATGATCGGCGTCACCGTCGCACAAGAACTCGGCCGGCTAAAGGATCGCCTACCGCCCTTCTCGCGCACCGCGGCGCTCGACACAATCAACGCCGAACTTGGCGGCACGGAAGAGTTGTTCGCCGGCATTTCCGAGGCGATGGCGGCGGCCTCGATCGCGCAAGTGCACCAGGCCATCGTGCCGCGCCAAGGCGTGAAGGCGATCAAGGTGCTGCGTCCCCGCATCGAGAAGAAAATGGCGAAGGAAATGGAAGCGCTCCATTTCCTCGCCTGGTGGATCGAAACGCTGTCTGTGCGTTCGCGCCGATTGGAGCCGGTGCAGTTCATCGAAACGGTCAGCGCGGCGATGCAGCGCGAAATGGATCTGCGGCTCGAAGCCGGCGCCGCCGCCGAGTTTCGCGAAGTCGCCGAGAAGGACGGCTTCCTCACCGTTCCGGAGATCGATTGGACGCGCTCGGCCAAGCGCGTGATGACGCTGGACTGGATCGAGGGCACGCCGCTGACCGACACAAAGGCGCTCGACAAAGCCGGCGCCAATCGCAGCGAACTCGCCATCGCCATCACGCGCGGCTTCCTCGCCGCCGCGCTCGATTACGGTTTCTTCCACGCCGACATGCACGAGGGCAACCTCATCTACGGCAAGGACGGCAAGCTCTGGATCGTCGATTTCGGCATCATGGGCCGCATCGGCCACAAGGAGCGCCGCTATCTCGCGGAAATCCTCTACGGCTTCCTGCGCCGCGATTATCGCCGCGTCGCCGAAGTGCACCAGGAAGCCGGTTATGTGCCGGAGAAATTCACTGTCGAGGAATTCGCGCAGGCCCTGCGCGCGATCGGCGAACCGATCTTCGGCAAGACCGCCGACAGCATTTCGATGAGCCGCCTCCTCCTCCAGCTCTTCGACGTGACCCATATGTTCGGCATGCATTTGCGCCCCGAACTGGTGCTGCTGCAGAAGACAATGGTGCAGGTCGAAGGCGTCGCGCGCGCGCTCGATCCGCAGCACGACATGTGGCTCGCTTCGCGCCCGATCGTGGAGCGCTGGGTGAAGCGCGAACTGGGCGCGGAAGCCGTGGCGCGCCGAGCCGTGGACGAAGCCGGCGTCGGGCTCGCCGCTCTGCGCCGCTTGCCGCAGACGATGGCGCTGATCGAGGCGGCCGCGCGCAAGGTGAGCGCCGAGGCGCCGCGACCAGAGCGGCAATGGTATCAGATGCCGGTATTCTGGATCGCGCTGATCGGCGGCGCCATGATCATGTACGTGTTCGGCCCGCGCACGATTGTGCGCGAGCCGACGCAACCGATCCGCGAGCCCGCGCGTATCGAACGGCAGGTTGAACCCGCGCCGGCGGCTAGCGGACCGACCGCCACCGCACCGATTCCGCCGGCAGTCGAGCAGACGCAGAGCGCGCTTGAGGACGGCGCGCCCGAAGACCAGAAGGCGGCGACGCCATGAAACGCGTTCTGCTGATCATCAGCGGCGGCATCGCCGCATACAAGAGTCTCGAACTCATCCGCCGCTTGCGCGAGCGCGACGTGGCGGTGCGCGTGGTGATGACACAGGCGGCGCAACAGTTCGTCACGCCGCTGGCGGCCGGAGCCATCTCTGGCGAGCGCGTGTTCACCGATCTGTTCGATCAGACGCAGGAGTTCGATGTCGGCCACATCCGGCTGGCGCGTGAATGCGATCTGATCATCGTGGCGCCGGCGACGGCGGACCTGATGGCGAAAATGGCGCACGGTCTCGCCAACGACCTCGCGTCGGCTGTATTGCTCGCGACCGACAAGCCTGTGCTCATGGCGCCGGCTATGAATCCGAAAATGTGGTCGCACGCGGCGGCGCAGCGCAATCTCGCGACGCTACAGGCCGACGGCCTGCGCTTCATCGGCCCCAACGCCGGCGAGATGGCCGAGAGCGGCGAGAGCGGCGTCG
>DASPMA010000053.1:0-4663 GCA_035627335.1 Binatia bacterium | reverse complement strand
TCCCCTTCAAGCGGGTCTTCATCAACGCCCTGGTGCGCGACGCCAAGGGGCAGAAGATGTCAAAGTCCAAGGGCAACACAATGGACCCCTTGGAGCTGATCGATAAGTTCGGCGCCGACGCGCTGCGCTTCACATTGGCGGCGATGGCGGCGCAGGGCCGCGACATCAAGCTCAGCGAACAGCGCATCGAAGGCTATCGCAATTTCGGCACCAAGCTTTGGAACGCGGCGCGCTTCGCGCAGATGAACGAATGCGCGGTGTGGGATCGGTACGAGCCGCGCTCGCCGGACCAGCCGGTCAACAAATGGATCGTCGGCGAAACCGCGAAGGCGGCCGCCGCGGTCACGCGCGAACTCGAAGCGCGGCGCTTCAATGAAGCGGCCGGCGCGCTCTATAAGTTCGTCTGGAACGTCTATTGCGACTGGTACCTCGAATTCATCAAGCCTTTGCTCAACGGCGAGGATGAAACGGCGAAAGCCGAAACGCGCCGCACGGCGGCGTGGGTGCTGGACCAAATCCTGATCCTGCTGCATCCGTTCATGCCGTTCATCACGGAAGAATTGTGGGCGAAGACCGGAGACTATGGCGCCAAGCGAGACGGCATGCTGATCGCCGAAGCATGGCCGCAGCTTTCGCTCGATCTCGTGGATGAGGACGCGGAAGCCGAAATCGAGTGGATGGTGCGCCTGATCGCGGAGACGCGCTCGACGCGCTCCGAACTCAACGTGCCGCCGGGCGCCAAGATTCCGCTGCTGCTCATTGGCGCGGACCACGCCACGGAAGTGCGGCTCGAGCGTTACCAGGATCTGATCGACCGCATGGCGCGGCTCGAATACTCCACCAGCGCCAAGGAGGCGCCGAAGGGCTCGGTGACGTTCGTGCTCGGCGCCGCCACCGTCGCGTTGCCGCTGCAAGGCGTGGTCGACCTGCCCGCCGAAGCAGTGCGTCTGTCGAAGGAAATCGCCAAGCTTGAAGGCGAGATCGGCAAGATGGACCAGAAGCTCGGCAACAAGCAGTTCGTCGAGAAGGCGCCGGAAGAGGTCGTCGAAGAGCTGCGCGAACGACGCGAAGACGCGGCCGCTTCGGCGGCCAAGCTTCAGCATGCGCTGACGCAGATCAAGGCGGCGTGATGCGCATCTTTGTCACCGGCGCTTCGGGGTTTGTCGGCGGGGCGGCGGCGAAGCGCTTCGTGGCGGATGGGTATGAGGTCGCCGCGATGTCGCGTTCGGAGAAATCCGACGCGGCGATCCGCGCGCTCGGCGCTACGCCAGTGCGCTGCGATCTCGAAAGCGTGGATGCCGAGCACATCCGCGGCGCCGACGCTGTCGTGCATTGCGCGGCTTTCGTCGAACAATGGGGGCCGCGCGACGCGTGGCGGCGCTTCAATGTCGACGGCACGGCGCGCGTACTGAAGGCGGCGCACGAAGCCGGCTTGAAGCGCTTCATCCATATCAGCACGGAAAGCGTGCTTTGGCGCGGGCAGCATTTGCGCGATGTGGACGAAACCTATCCGCTCGCGCCGAACTCGCCCTATCCGTATGCGGCGACGAAGGCGCAAGCCGAAGTGCTGGTTCGCGAAGCGAACTCGCCTGCCTTCCAGACCATCATTCTCCGCCCGCGCTTCATCTGGGGGCCGGGCGACACAACTTTGCTGCCGGCCATCGAGAGGATGGCGAAGTCAGGCCAGTGGATGTGGGTGAACGATGGTCAGGCCATGACATCGACCACGCACATCGCCAATCTCGTGCATGCGATCGAGTTGGCGCTGACGCGCGGCCGCGGCGGGGAGGCATATTTCATCCTCGACGATGGCGTGCGCCCGATGAAGCAGATGATCGCCGGCATCGCGCACAGCGCGCTGGGCATGTCGCTGCCGGACAAGTCCATTCCGGGCTGGCTGGCCGATGCCGTCGGAGCAACATGCGAAGCCGCCTGGACCGTACTGCCGCTCAAGGGCGAACCGCCCATCACGCGGTTTAGCGCCATGATCCTCTCGCGCGACTCCGTGCTGAAGGATGACAAAGCCCGCGCGGACCTAGGCTACGTGCCAGTGATCTCGGTGGAGGAAGGCCTATCGGCGCTTCGGGCGTGAGCATTACCGACTCGAAATCCACATCGTTTGGCCGGCTGCTATAAGTCCGGCATGTGGCCGTACGGAAGTATTGAGCCCCCGCTTGGCGAGCAGGCGCCGACGTATGCCGATCTGCTGGACGCGCACTGGGATGCGCTCCCGCGGCGCCGAAGACTGGAAATCCTGCTCTACTTGGCGCGCCGTCTCCTTCGCTATCCGCCGCGGGAAATCGCTGCCTGGTCCGTAGAGGTCGCCGAGGACGTCCGCGACGCGATGAGGCGATGGCGCCAGGCCGCTGGAGAGGCGGCGGCTGAACTGCGTTGGGCGCTAACGCCGGAAGGCCGCTCCGCGATTGGCGATTTTATCGAGTCGCTCGCCACGTATCGGGCCGTGAGGGACGCGGCGCCCATTCTCGCGCTGGCTATCGTGCTCATGATGTTGACTGGCGTCGACCACACGACCTTTCGCAGCAGCACTGAGCGCAGCGTCGGCGACGATTCCATCGTCGAGCAAGCGCGGGCTGTGCGCCATCATTATCCGCCTCGATGTTATTACGAAGCCGACGGCGATGTGATCGTGATGGATTCAACATGGCGCGCCATTCGACCGTACGATCCGCAACGCGCTCGGCTTCTCGCGCAATTTTGCCAATAGCGTCTCGGCAAAGCGGCGAGGTTCAACCTTTGAGAATGCGCAGCGGTCAGATGTCGATAATGGCGCCGCGGCCCGCTTCGTCGCCAATGGCGATGCGTTTGCCGTCAGAGCTCCAGGCGAGCGCGGTGACTGCGCCTTCGCCTGGCTCATCGAGTTCTACGCCGGCTTGATCTGACAAGCGCACCAGGATCGCCGCGCCATCGCCGTAGCCGATGGCGAGGACATCTTCGCTGGGATGAAAGGCGACGGCGGTCACTAGCGCTTGGCGTTCGCCCGGCTGCATCGGCGCTTTGCCTTGCGGGCCGAGCTTGCCGGTGAAGGGCCACACGATCGCGGCGTTCGCGCCCGACGTGGCGAGCCAACGGCCGCGCTTGTCCCAGGAGAAGCTGCGCGTCTTGGACGGATAGCCGTCCATGCGCAGATCGATTTTTTCCGGCAGGCGCCAGCCGTGCAGCGCATTCTCCTGCATGCCGGTGATGACGTAATCAGCCTCGGGCGACATGGTGATGGCGAGGTGCGAGCCGGCCCATTTCAGCGCGACGCCCTTGTCGTCCGCCGTCAGCACATAGCGCAGCGTGACGCCGCCATAATGGCTCGCGGCGAGGCGCCTGCCCTTTGCGTCGAGCGCGAGACCGCCCACGGTCGAAGCGTACGCGAAGCGATGCGATTCTATCCCTTCACGGAAGACAATCGCTTCCTTGCCGATGCCGGCGACGATCACGCCAGAAGCGGGGTTGGCGACGATGTGATCGACCCACTTGCGCAGCTCGGCGATGGTTTGTGTCTGGCCGGCCGGCGCGACCGCGTTCAGGCGTCCATCATCGCCGCCGGTGATGAGGCGCTTGCCGTCGGGATGAAGCGCGGTGCTCAGGATTGCGCCGTCATGTATCGCCATGCGGCGCGTCTCGCCCTCGCGAGGCGCGGCGATCACGGCGCCATCACCGAGAGCAAACAGAGCTTCATCGCCGATCCAGTACGCGGCGGTCGCGCTTGCGCCTAGCGCCAGGCGCCGTCCGTTCGTGTAGACGCGCGCCGTCACGCCGCGCACGCGGCGAAGCCTGCTTCCAGTTCGGCGCGGTCGAGGTTGCGGCCGATGAAGACGAGGCGCGAGGTGCGCGCCTCGCCTTCACGCCATTCGCGCTGGGTGTCGCCCTCCACGATCATGTGCACGCCCTGGACGACGAAGCGCTTCGGCTCGTCGGGGAACGCGAAGATGCCCTTGAGCCGCAGAATGTCAGGCCCGCGCTGCTGGGTCAGCTGATCGAGCCAGGGCAGCAGCTTCTGCGGATCGATCGGCTTGGCGGTGGAAAGCGAGACGCTGGAAATGCCCGCCGCCGCGACGTGATCGTGGTCATGATGGTGGTGGTCATCCCCGTGGTCATGCTCGTGTTGGTGCGCGCATGCATCGTCGCACTGATGATCAGGCAGGAAGTGCGGATCGATTTCCGTGATGCGGTCGAGGTCGAACGCGTGCAGGCCGAGGATCGCATCCAGCGCAATGTCGCCGCGCGTCATGCGATGGAGGCGCGCCGTCGGATTGACGGCGTGGATCGTCCGCTCGAGCGAAGACAGCTCGTCCTTTGAAACGAGATCGACCTTGTTCAGGAGGATAACATCCGCGAACGCGACCTGCTCGGCCGCTTCCTCGGACGTCTCCAGCTGTTGGCCCGCATGCTTGGCGTCCACCACGGTGACGATCGCGTCGAGCTTCGTCTTCGCCTTGACGTCGGCGTCCACGAAGAAGGTCTGCGCCACCGGTGCGGGCTTGGCCAAGCCCGTCGTCTCCACCAGAATCGCGTCGAAACGGCCTTTTCGTTTCATCAGGCCTTCGATGATGCGGATGAGGTCGCCGCGTACGGTGCAGCACACGCAGCCGTTGTTCATCTCGAACACTTCCTCGTCGGCGTTGACGATGAGGTCGTTGTCGATGCCGATTTC
>DASPMA010000052.1:0-5313 GCA_035627335.1 Binatia bacterium | reverse complement strand
GAGCCTGGTCCTAACGCCGCCGAACGTCTGCACGCGCGCCACAGCGAAATGCGCGCCGACATCAAGACGACGCATGCGATACGTTTAGGTTTCCGGCAAGCGCAGGGCTTGAAGGAAGAGAGCCTGAAGCGTCTCGTCGCCACGCGCGGCGCAGGATACGATTCAGTGCGCGATGTCTGGCTGCGCAGCGGATTGTCGCCGGCCGAGATCGAACGCCTCGCGGACATTGACGCGTTCCGCTCACTGGGCCTCGACCGGCGCGATGCATTGTGGGCGGCGCGCGGCCTCAATCGCGTCGGCGGTCAGGATGATTTGCCGCTGTTCGAACGCCACGAAGATCCCACGCGCGAGCCCGACTTCGATCTGCCGTCGATGCATCTGGGCGAACACATCGTGGAAGACTATAGAACGACAGGGCTGTCGCTGAAAGCGCATCCCACGTCGCTGCTGCGCGACGAATTGAGCGCTCGCCGATCCATCAAAGCGGAAGAACTGTGGGCGATCAAAAACGGCGAACGTGTGCGTGTCTCTGGCCTTGTGCTCGTGCGCCAGCGCCCTGGCACCGCATCCGGCGTTATCTTCATGACGCTGGAGGACGAAACCGGCATCGCCAACATTGTCGTCTGGCCGAAGCTGTTCGAGCAATTCCGCGCAGAAGTTCTCGGGAGCCGCCTCGTCGCGATCGACGGACCCGTGCAGAAAGAAGGCGAGGTCATTCACGTCGTCGCCGAGCGCGTGCACGATTGGACGCCGCTTTTGGCGAAGCTCTCCAGCCACGGCGCTCAGCTCGATGCTAGCGGTCCCACCGACGAACCGCGCCGCGGCGGCGCGGGCGATGCGCGCCAGAAACCCAAACCCGAAGGCGCCCGTCATCCGCGCAACGTGCGCATCAATCTCGACGTGTCGCCCGCGGCCAGAGTGATGCCGAAGGGCCGCAATTTCCACTAGGCGCGCATGGTGCGGAACGTCACCGAATATCGCAACGCGTCAACCGGCGGGATCGAGTGCTCCCATTCCCAGCGCCCGGGTCCATCCAGCAAATAGGCCGACCGCGGCGCTGCATTCAACGCGAGCCTCTCCCATCTTCCGCCGTCACGCCGGCGAAAGCGAAAGCGGCATGGATTGAGCAACGACACGCCGACCACCTTGCCGAATTGCGGCCGGTCCTTGTGCCAACCGATGCCCGCGCCGGGCGCATATTCGATCGCCAGAGCGTGCTGAAACTCTTCGGGCGCAATGCCGGCCAACCGCGCCGCGCGCTCGCGCACGGCCTTGAGAAACTCCGGCATAGGATCGGCTTGCTGCAAGCCGCCGCCGTTGAAATCATAGCGCCAGCCGAACGAGGCCGTGCGTCGGTTGCCGAGAAAACCTTGGAACGAGAACGGCTTCAGATCGAGCGCTGAAATCTTTCCTGCGAGATCTGTCTCTTCCCGCACGGTGATGAAATCAGTTTCGTAGACCACGCCTTCGGGCAGGCGAACCGGCGCTTCCTCACCTGCAAAGAGATCAGCTTGGCTTCTCACCGGCAGGATATGGCAATTGCCTCTGCGCCGGTCGAGAGCCGCGCTGCTTCAGGAGGAGCGCCAACGCGCGAAGATCGCCGTCGGCAGCACGCGCGCGTCGTTTGCGTGCGGTAACGCCATTTCGCCCGACTCCCACGCGCCGCCCGCGCCTTCGAATGCCTGCTGAGCCGTTTGCGCGAGCGCAAGATAGGAGAGGCGCACGGCGTAAACCGTGGCGACGAAGAAGCCGCGCGCACTGCCGCGCTTCTCAGGATCGACGCGCAGAAGCCTCTGGCAGCTATCAATCAGGTCCGATAGCTGTTCCTCAAGCCGCCAAGTCTCGCCGCTCGGCCCGCGCCCGAATTTTGGCGGATCGACAACAATGCCGTCATAGCGCCGCCCCCGCCTGATCTCGCGCTTCACGAATGTCATCGCATCGTCGCAGATCCAGCGGATCGGGGCGCTTTCCAACCCAGCTTCACGCTGATTGTCGCGCGCGAATCCGATGGCTTTCTTCGACGCGTCGACATGGGTCACTTTGGCCCCCGCCGACGCACAGGCAAGCGAGGCAAGGCCTGTGTAGCCAAAGAGGTTCAACACTTCCGGCGCGCCGCCCTTGCGGGCGCGCAGCCACTCGCGCGCAAAGCGCCAATGCACCGAATGTTCAGGAAAGAAGGCAAGGTGCCGGAACGGCGTGGGGCGCGAGAGAAACTTCAGATCGTCCCATGCAAGCGTCCAAGTCTCTGGAAGCGTCTTGTTGAAGCGCCATCGCCCCGCCTCGTCATCATCCGAGGCCGCTGGCGCGAACACTGCATCCGCCGCATCCCACTCGACCGACGGCATCATCGGCGACCACAGCGCCTGCGGCTCTGGCCGTACGAACCGGTACGGCCCGACTTGTTCGAGCTTGCCGCCATTGCCGCTGTCGAGCAGGCGATAGTCGCGCCAATCGTCGGCGATCAAGATGTCAGGCGCGCGCGCCGTCATATCCGCGTCTCCGCCACAGGTCATAGAGCATAACCGCCGTCGCCACGGCGAGGTTCAAACTGTCCGCGCGCCCGCGCATCGGCAATCGCACCAAGAGATCGCACGCCGTTTCCATCTCCGGCGGCAAGCCGGACTGTTCGTTGCCCATCAACACGATCGCGCGCGGGGACGCTGGCATGGCCGATTCCAGCGTTGCGCCTTTAAGCGAAGCGCCGATCACCTGCGCGCCCCGTTTGCTCTTGTAGCGCAGCAATTCCTCGAACGAAGCGCGGGCCAGTTTCACGGCAAAGATCGAGCCCATGCTCGCACGCACGGCCTCAACGGAAAACGGATCGCAGCTCTCGCCTAACAGCACGATGCCGCCCGCGCCGGTAGAATCCGCCGTACGCAGAATAGTGCCGAGATTGCCGGGATCGCGCACGCCTTCGAGCGCGACGATTGTCTCGCCCTGCAGCTCCTCCAGCGACGCTAGCCGCTGCTTGTAGGCGCCGATCACCGTCTGCGGATTGTCGCGCTTCGAAATCCCCGCCAGCACGCTTTCGCTGGTCTCGATCACGCGCACGCGCCTTGCCTCGGCGTCATGCACAAGTTTGCGCACCTGATCGCGCGCGAGCGCGGCGGGAGAGTAAACGAGGATCTCCGGCCATGCGCCAAGATCGGCGGCTTCCGTCGCTAGCCGCGCGCCTTCGGCCAGGAACAGGCCGGTCTCGGCGCGCCCTTTCTTGGCGTGAAGGCTCTTCAGCGTCTTGATGAGCGGATTGGAGGGGGAGGTGATCTTATGCGCCATGTGCTGCTCACGGCGCTCGCCCGCCGGGGTGTTTTGAGTTTTCGCCTAGTTCGGGAGGCATTAGAAGAGCGTAAGTTCGTGGTTTATATGCGCGTCACGCGGGAAAAATGATCGGCCTTATCTTGTCCGAGGTGATCTTGTTCGTGGCTGCCGGGCTGATCGGGTTTGCGATCGGCTGGCGCGCCCGCGCGCTCGCCTCCTCGCGCCGCATGGCCGACGAACGGCGCGACGTTGAATTTCTGCGCAGCGCCTTGAGCGAAGCGCAGGTGCGGCGCGCGCGCATCTCATGATCGGGGACGGCGACGAACACGAAGGCTGGACGCGGCCCGCGCTGTGGATCGGCGCAGGGGGCGCGGTGCTTGCCGTGCTGTTGGGGATGTTTGCGCCGATCGGCGGCGGCGCCGTCTGGCGCGCGCCGCAGGTGCTCGAGGATCGCGTCGCAACGGCGCTTTCAGCGGCTGGGCATCCCGGCTTGGACATCGCGATGGAGGGCCAGCGCGCGGTGTTGCGCGGCATCGTGGAGGACGAGAGAGACATCGCCAGCGCGCAGCGCGCGGCGCTAGAGGCAGCGGGGCCGGGCGGCGCCTGGGCGGGCGGCGTCACCAGCGTGGATGCCTCGGGTGTCAGCGTGGGTAATTTTGCGCGGCCCTATGCCTTCAGCGCACGGCGCGACGGGCCTCGGATCGTTCTGTCCGGCGCGGTCCCGAGCACGGCTTCCAAGACGCGCATCCTCGCGGCGGCGCAGGGCGCCTTTCCCGCCGCCGAGCGCGTGGACCAGATGAACATCGCGGGCGGCGCGCCCTCGGCGCACTTCACTGACGTTGCGATGCAGGCCGTCCGCGCGCTGGCGCATCTTTCCAGCGGCGAAGTGCGCATTGTCGATTCGCAGGTTGTCGTGATTGGCGACGGTTCGCAACGCGCGGTCGATGCGGTGCGGCGCGCGCTGGCGGACGAGCCGGCGCCGTTCAACACGCGTTTTGCTGTTACCATCGACGGTCTCGACGTCGAGCACCCCGAATTGCAGGGTCTCAACCTCGTGAGCGGCGGCGCCGGAACATGCGAGCGCGCCTTCGATCGGCTGATGGAGCGCAACGTCATCAACTTCGCCTCAAATTCCGCCAACATCGATCCGTCGAGCCGCTCTGTCCTGGACTCGCTCGCCACGGTCGCGCTGCGTTGCGACCGCTATTCCATCGAAGTCGCCGGCCACACCGATAATCAGGGCGAACGCGAATTGAACATGCAGCTCTCGCAGCGGCGCGCCGATGCGGTGGCGAACTATCTGGCGACCCAGGGCGTGGACCGGGCGCGCCTTCTGGCGCGGGGTTATGGGCCCGATCGCCCGCGCGCCGCGAATGAGACCCCCGCCGGCCAGGCGCAAAACCGGCGCATTGAATTCTACGTGAGCGGCGCATGATCTATCTCATCGGTCAGCTGTCGCCTTACCTCATTCTGTTCAGCATCTCGTTGGCGCTGATCGGCTGGGTGCTCTCCGCGCGCCGCAACGCGCCGGCCGAACGTGCGCTTCGACGCGAGCGCGACAACCTGCTGCGCGATCTGGTCGGTATGGCGATGGGCGAGGCGGGCGCGGCCAATGACGAGGCCGAGCGCCTGCGCACGGAGGATGCGCTCAAAGGCCAGCTCGGCATTCGCGACGCGCGCATAGCGGAACTGGAGCAGGCGCTTGAGCGTGCGCGCGACGGCGCCGACGACGCGGCGGGCAGCATCGCCGAACTGCAGCGTCGCCTTGAGCGCGCCGACGAGGACGCGCGTGAACTGGAGCGCCTGCGCGCACTCGAGACGGCGCGCGAACGCCAGCAGCTGGTCGACGCCCGGGTCGAAGAATCGGAGCCTGCGCGCGACGATGTCGCGCTGCAGGCTTGGCGCCTGCGCTATTTCGAACAACGCGTGCGTTATCTGGAAGGCCTCGCGCGGGCCGAACCGCCCGCGATGAAACCGGCGGCGAGCGAAGGGCCGGCGCCGGGCGAGGCGGGGCCGTCGCCCGACCTGCTCGCGACCGAATGGCGCGCGCGCGAG
>DASPMA010000051.1:0-10184 GCA_035627335.1 Binatia bacterium | reverse complement strand
CTGCGATCCGATATGCGCGCGAAGGCGCGCCGATCCCGCAGACGATTGCCATGTATTGGGCAAATGGTAAGCGCCGATATGACACCGAGTTTGCCGCGGGTCGTTTGCAGGAGGTCGAGAACGCACGGCGCCTCTATTTCTGCCAGGAAAGCTGCGAAGCCAACCGGCGCATGCCTGACGGGCATTCGCTGTTCGCCAACCCTGATCTTGCGAATACGCTAGAGCTTCTCGCGCGCGATGGCCGCGACGCATACTATCGCGGGCCGATCGCGCGCACGATCGACGCGTACATGCGCCGCATCGGCGGCTGGCTGCGCTATGACGACCTCGCGCGCCACCAAGGCGAATGGGTCGATCCCGTTTGCGCGCCGTACCGCGATGTCCAGGTGTGTGAGCTGCCGCCGAATAGCCAAGGCGTCGTGGCGCTGCAAACGCTACGCATCCTCGACGACTTCAATTTGCGGGAGATGGGATTCCTTTCGCCGGACGCTCTGCACACGCAAATCGAAGCCACCCGCCTTGCCTTCGCCGATCGCGCGCAATTCTACGGCGATCCGGCATTTACCCGCTTCGATGTGCGCCGCCTGCTCACAGACCAGTACACGGCGCAGCGCCGCGCGCGGATCGACAACGACCGCGCCATGCCGCCGCCGCCGCACGCGGAGCTGCGCATTGATGGCGACACCACATATCTGACGACGGCGGACGCCGATGGTATGATGGTGTCCCTGATCCAGTCGAACTATCGCGGCATGGGTTCGGGCCTGGTGCCTGATGGCCTCGGCTTCATGCTGCAGGATCGCGCCGAGCTGTTTTCGCTCGAAAGCGGACACCCGAACGTCTATGCACCGGGCCGGCGGCCATTTCAGACGATCATTCCTGCCTTTGCGCTGCGCAACGGCCAGCCTTGGCTGTCCTTTGGCGTCATGGGGGGAGACATGCAGCCGCAAGGCCACGTGCAGATCATCGTGAACCTCGTCGACTATGGACTCGACCTGCAGGCTGCCGGCGATGCGGCGCGCTATCGCTTCTATGGCGGCGCCGAACCGACGGGCGATGAACCCGACGGGGTCGGCTTTGTCGCGATGGAGAACGGCATTCTGCCCGAGGTGCGCGCGGAACTGGAACGACGCGGCCATCGCATTCGACCCGCCGATGGCAGCTTCGGTGGGTACCAAGCCATCATGCGCAATGAGCACGGCATCTACGAGGCCGCGACTGAGATGCGCAAGGACGGGGCGGCGATGGCCTATTGAGCATGGTGCGGACCGTGGGGAGTGAGAGCGCGGACGTCCTCGTTCGCTGCGCGCCGAGGAGGCGCGTTCATTGGACTAGACCATTCATAAGCGGGGCTTCGCCGCGCGGGCGGACGGGGACGTCCCCGGTTCTACCCATCGCCGTCGCCGCACTACTTCTTGTCACGGCCTGCGGGCCACAACTTGGCGCTTTGGAGAAGGGCGAAACCGGGCGCGTGGTACGTACTTACAACGGCGATACGATTGAACTCGACTCGGGGCTTCGTGTCTTTCTCGCCGAGATTGATGCGCCACAGGGAGAGAACGCGCACGCGGCGCAATCGCAAGGCGAACTCGAAGCGCTGGCGCTGCATCGAGAGGTGCAGCTCGCCTATGGCGGAGCGCGGCGCTGGGTCGGCCGGCCACGCGAGGGCGAAACGGCGCCGCCGCCGCAAGCCGCCATTGCGCATGTTTTCGTGAAGAGCGAAGGCGGCCGCTGGTTCTGGCTGCAGCATGAACTGGTGTCGCGCGGCGCGGCTTATGTGCGGCCACGTCGCGACAACCATGCGCGCACCGATGAACTGTTGGCGCTGGAAACGCGGGCGCGCGCGGCTGAGCGAGGACTTTGGGGAATGCGTGAGTATCAGCCCTTGACGCCGCGCCGAGCGGCGACGGCTGCACTCGACGCCGACGCGAACTGCCTGCGCGGCGAAGCGCCTTATCGAATCGTTGAAGGACGCGTGCATGAAGCGCGCGTATTCGACACACGCGCATCCCTGAATATGGAGCGCGCCTCCGCAGACGCTCCATTCGCGCTCGTTGTCTTCGGCGAGAATTTCCGCGCATGGGAGGGCGTCGCGCTCGCGTCGCTCACCGGCGCACGCATACGTGCGCGCGGGCCGCTCGGAGTCTTCCGCGGCGAACCGCAGCTTTGCCTTGAACATGCGAGCCAACTGGAGGTCATCGGTGAGAGCGATGCGACCTCGCCATGACACAGGTCTCCTACGGCCTACTCATGTTCGTGCCCGAGAGCGACGGATTATCGGTCCTTCTCGTTCATCCCGGCGGCCCTTATTGGCGCAACAAGGATGACGGGGCGTGGTCCATTCCGAAAGGTCTGGCCGGTGACGGCGAAGACGGGCTGGACGCGGCGCAGCGGGAGTTTTTCGAGGAGACGGGGCTCACGCCATGCGGGCCATTCATTGAACTCAAAGCCGTGAAGCAAAAAGGCGGCAAGCTGGTGCATTGCTGGGCGTTCGAAGGCGCGCGCGCGCCGCTCGCCCCGGGCGGTTCGACATTCGAACTCGAATGGCCGCCGCGTTCAGGCAAGATGGCGCGCTTTCCGGAAGTGGATCGCGCTGAACTCTTCACGCTTGAAGAAGCGCGCAGGAAAATCCTTGCCTCCCAGTCAGGATTTCTCGATCAGCTGGTTGAAGCCAAGCGCGCAACGCAGCTCTAGCTGACGTATCCGGCAGCCACAGGATCTCCTACACGAGCTTCCAGCGCGCGCCGGAGCTTGGCGAGAGCGGCGCCTTCGATCTGGCGCACGCGTTCCTTGGAGATGCCGAGGCGCTCGCCAAGCGCTTCAAGAGTTACGGCTTCATCTTCAAGTTTGCGCTCCTTGATGATGAGACGCTCACGCTCGGAAAGATCGCAAAGCGCATCGCGCACGAGATCGGCGCGCGCGGCGCTATCGTGCGCATACATGGTCTCGGCTTCCGGATCGGCGCCGTCGTCAGCCAGCATGTCCTGCCATTCGCCGTCGCCTTCGTCGGTGAGCGGAGCATTGAGTGAACGATCGGGCGCCGACAGGCGCGCCGCCATCGCATCGACGTCGTGCTCCGGGACGTTAAGCGCATGCGCCACACGTGCGCGGGCGGCCGGCGACATGGTGCCCTCGCCCACGTCCCCAATGCGCGCGCGCAGCCGGCGCAGGTTGAAAAAGAGCGATTTCTGCGCCGACGTCGTGCCGGTGCGCACGATCGACCAGTTGCGCAGAACGAAGTCCTGCATGGCCGAGCGTATCCACCAGCTTGCGTATGTGGAGAAGCGCACTTCGCGTTCGGGCTCGAAGCGCGCGGCGGCTTGCATGAGGCCGACGCACCCTTCTTGCACCAGATCGCTGATCGGGAGGCCATAATGACGGAACCGCGAGGCCATGGCGACAACAAGTCGAAGGTATGCCGTGATCAGTTCGTGCAGCGCGCGTTCGTCTCCGCGTTCACGCCAACGCCGCGCCAGGTTGCGTTCGTGGTCGGCGGCCAAGAGCGGGGCGCGCATCGCAGTCCGAATGAAACGCTGGGCGCCGCGGCGAAGATCAAGATTCTCAGTAAGCGCCATATCCTACCTTCGTCCCACCCCGGCGACAGCTTCTCGGAGCCGCGGCCGGAGGGCCGCGTCTCTACAGTGGCGAACGCTCGAAAGGGGGATTTGGCGCCAAGACGCGCGCATAGAAAAAGGCCGGCCCCGAAGGAGCCGGCCTTTCCTTCGTTTTATGCGACGAGATCAGGCGGCGGCGGCCGCCTGTTTCTTGGACGCCAGCGACGCGGTCAGCTTCGCCACCGCATCATCGCGCGTGACCTTTTCCACCGCGGCCAGCTCGCGGGCCATCCGGTCCAGCGCGCTCTCGTACAATTGGCGCTCGGAATAGGACTGTTCGGGCTGGTCGGATGCGCGGTGAAGGTCACGCACGACCTCTGCGATCGAGACGAGGTCCCCCGAGTTGATCTTGGCTTCGTACTCCTGGGCGCGGCGCGACCACATTGTGCGCTTGATGCGCGCCCGGCCCTGCAGGGTCTTCATGGCCTCGTTGACGACGTCGGCGGACGCGAGCGCGCGCATGCCGCACGACTTGGCCTTCGTGGTCGGCACCCGCAGGGTCATTTTGTCCTGTTCAAAGGAGATCACGAACACGTCGAGGTCGAGCCCCGCGACGGACTGCTTCTCCACACCCATGACGCGTCCAACGCCGTGCGCCGGGTAGACGATGTGGTCGCCCGGGCGAAACGCGATCGGCGGATTGGCGGTCTGCATTCTTTAGGTCTCCGTTCTCGTTACGGCATCCGAACCTTGCCCTTACGTCACACCAGACCGCACAAGGCTGAAGCGGGCGGCTGGTCCACCCACGCCTCGATTTCCCTGTGTCCTGTGCTGGTTTGGCGCGATGGACTGGTCCAACTGCCGGGCGCGGCCTGCGCACGCCCCATTATTTGTTCCATATACCACAGTTTAGGGCGTTTCGGAAGCCGCCCCGGCGCCTAGGTCAGTCGCCTCTACCGGGCTCCGGAACGAAGTATTTCTCGAATTTTCCCTTTTGGTCCCGGAACTCGTCTGCATCAGAAGGTGGCGTTCCTTTGCGCGTAATGTTGGGCCAGACCTTGGAAAACTCGGTGTTTATCTTGAGCCACTTGCTGTCAGCCTCGTCCTGGCTGTCCGGTTTGATGGCGTCCACCGGGCATTCGGGTTCGCAAACCCCGCAGTCGATGCATTCATCCGGGTGAATAACGAGGAAGTTTTCGCCCTCGTAGAAGCAGTCGACGGGGCAGACCTCGACGCAATCCATCAATTTGCAACGCACGCATGCGTCAGTGACGATGTAGGTCATCGCGCCCAGTCTCGTTTCCGCGCGTTTGATGTGACGGCGGGCAACGGGAGCGTCAAGCGAGCGCCTGTGCGTCAAGTTCGCTGTAGAGCTGGCGTGCTTCGGCAGCGGGCCCGCGACGTTCGCCGAGCCCCTCGACGCGGACGGTGCGAAGCGCGCCCCGCAGCGGCAGCAGAAGCGCATCGCCGACCGCGATCTCGGCGGATGCTTTGTCAAGGACGCGGGAGGCGCCGTCCCGCACCACACGCACGCCGCCCTCGGCGATCAACCGGGCTGCCGCGCCGCGGGTCTTGGCGAACCGCGCACGGTGGAGCCACACGTCGACACGCTGCCTTGCGTCCGTCATGCGGTCGATCTCTTGCGCCGCGGCGGCGGCCGCGTTTCTCGCGGCAAGAGGTTTGCGAGCTCGGCAAACGCGTTGGTCTTGGCCGGGTTCGCAGCGCGTTTGCGGCGGCGGCGCGCGAGGCGCCAACGGGCGGCGGCGCCCTCTGCCGGCGCCGTGCGCTGATAACCAAGAGCGCTGAGAATGTTTGGCAGATCGCGAGGCGACCGGCCTATGAGACGTGCGAGCACGGCGTCTTTCGGCGGCGGTTCTGCCTCGACGGCGTCAGCAAGGCGCTCAACCAGATCAAGGCGAACGGCGAAGCGCCCGCAGCCGCGATAACCGGCCGCGGCAATTTCGCCCCACGACCTTGCGCGGTCCAGCGGCAGCGAGAGCGCGCCAGGGCGCGCCAGGAAGACGGCGTGCAACTTGCCGGGATGGGCGCAGTGCCAGAGCACGGCGAGCGTTTGGGCGGCGCGCGGGCGCACCAGCTTAGGCATAAAGATGGTGTGGCGGCCGAGGCGCACGCCATAGCGCGACAGGGCTGCCTGCGCCGCTTCGCTCATGTGGTCGAGATCTTCTCGCATGCGATCGAGAGCTCCGGCGCTTTCGATGAGGCGGAATGCGAGGCCGCGCGCGTCCGCAGGCAGACGTCCGTCCCGCCACGCGGTTTCGAGCGCCACGAGCGGGCGCAGATCCTCGGCGACGGTGCGCGCGAGCCAGAGTTCGAGGCGCTCGTGTGCGGCTTCGCGTTCGACAGCGGAGGCGTGCTCCGCGCCGATAAGTTCGAGGCGCGGCTTCAGCACGGGCGCGCCCGCCGCGAGGCGCGCGACCGGAGCGTCGTTCACGCGCACGCGGCCGTCGCGGCCGAGGGCGATGTGATCGTCCTCGGCGCGCGCGATCTCCGCGAGGCGGCGCGAGACTTCGGGACGAAGCGCGCGGAGCGCGGCGTTGCGCACGGCGCGGCCCTCGATGCCGGAAGAGGTGCGCGGATCGGGCTTGAATTCAAGACCTTCGAGGCGGCCGACAAAATGGCCTTCCACGGTGACTTCGCCGTCTCCCGAAACGCCAGCCAGCAATGCCTCTTCGCGCTTGAGGCCCTTCAGCAACGCACTGGTGCGCCGATCGATAAAGCGCTGCGTGAGCGCTTCGTGCAGCGCGTCGGAGAGTTTGTCTTCAACTTCGCGCGTACGTACCCGCCATTCTTCCGCGTTCTCGAGCCAATCGGGGCGGCTAGCGGCATAGGTCCAGGTACGCACGTGCGCGAGGCGAGATTGCAACGCATCGAGATCGCCGGCCGTGCGATCGAGTTTTTCGATCTCAGCGGCGACCCACTCGCTAGGCGCGCGCCGCTTGGGACCGAGGATGTGGTTGGCGATGCGGCCGGCAAGACGGTCGTGTTCCTGGGGCGAGACCTTGCGGAAGTCGGGAAGCTGACATGCATCCCACAAGCGGCGCACGTCCTCTGGCGAGCGAACCCGCGCCATCAGTTCTTCATCGTCAAGCAAGACGCGTAGCACACGCTCATCGTCCGCGCCCCGCACGCGCAGGAGACCTGGACGATCCGGCGGCGTTTCGAGCGATGCAACCAGTTTTTCGACACTGCTGAACTTGAGTTCGGCGCTCCGCCATTGCACGGCTTCAATGGACTCGAACTCGTGCGCTTCCACGCGCTCGACGATCTCTGCGTCAAACGGCTCGCATTCGCCGGTTTCGCCGAACTGGCCGTCGCTGGTGAAGCGGCCGGCGCGGCCGGCGATTTGCGCGATCTCATCGGGACGAAGGTCGCGCCAGGCGCGCCCGTCGAACTTGCGCCGCGAGGCGAAGGCGACGTGGTCGACATCCATATTGAGGCCCATGCCAATCGCGTCAGTGGCGACGAGGAAGTCCACCTCCCCGCTTTGGTAGAGCGCCACTTGCGCATTGCGCGTGCGCGGGCTGAGCGCGCCCATCACCACGGCCGCGCCGCCGCGATGGCGCCGCAGCAGTTCGGCGATCGCGTAAACTTCCTCCGCCGAGAACGCGACGACGGCGGATCGCTTGGGCAGTTTGGTGATCTTCTTCGGGCCGGCGTAGGCGAGCGTCGACAAGCGCTCGCGGCGGATGATCTCTGCCTCCGGCAACAATTTGCGGATCATCGGCCGCATCGTGTCCGAGCCCAGCAACATGGTTTCGCCGAAGCCGCGCGCATGAAGCAGGCGGTCGGTGAAGACGTGGCCGCGGTCGAGATCGCGGGCGACCTGGATTTCATCGACCGCGAGGAATTCCACGGCGCGGTCGACGGGCATCGCCTCCACGGTGCAGACGAAATAGCGGGCCGTCTCCGGCGCGATCTTTTCTTCGCCGGTGATGAGAGCGGCGGCCGCCTCTCCCTTCGCCTTGACCACTCGGTCATAGACCTCGCGCGCCAGCAAGCGCAGCGGCAGGCCGATCATGCCCGAGGCATGGCCAAGCATGCGCTCAATGGCGAGGTGGGTCTTGCCAGTGTTGGTGGGTCCGAGAACCGCCCTGACGCGGGCGCGAGCTGCCATGAGAGCGACGTTGGGGTCCGGTTAGGGCCATTTCAAGCCGACGCGCCAAGTAATCGAGGGCGCCAGTCCGAAGGAAAAGAACGAGAACGAATCACTTACGAATCACTCTGCCTGATTCGTTCCTTGACCGTTCACGGCTAAGTCTTGTGGTTAACACTTAAGTAGCACACAAGACAGGTCCAAGATTACCGCAGACGCGTGCCGTTGACGGAAAGCCTGCGCGCCTCGAGCCGGACCACGCCGACGCCATCCGTCGGCATTTCGATGGTGATGGGCGCCCACATGCCGCTCGAGGTGCGCCCGAACACGAAGTTCAGGGTGGCGGGCTCCTGCGGATCGCTGAAGCCGGCGATCGGCCGGAACTGCACGCGGCAGCGCACGCCCGGCCCTTGGAAAGCACGGGAGTCGATGTTCACGGCGCCGTTTGGCGTGAAGACGAAATCGAAGCGCGAGCGGCCGTCCATGTAGACGCGGAGCGTGCGCGAGCAGGGATCGCCCTGCGACGTGACCATCGCGGCGATGGCGGTGATCTGGTCGATCGTGCCGCGCCGCTGCGCCTGGGTGGCGGGCGGATCGCCCATGTTCGGATTGCCAGGCGTCGCCGTGGTGACGACGTCATTGGCGCTGAACGTAGCGCGGATCAGCCGCCCGTTCGGACGATCCTCGCGGCGCCGCCCGCCCTGGTGCTGGTATTGGGAGGGACGCAGCGACCCGTCGGCGGCGACGCTGCCGTTGACCGAATAATTGTAGTCCTGGCTCCGGCGCAGCGCGGCCCCGACCCAGCCCTTCATCTCGCGATTGGCGGTGGCGGTGTAGGAACCGCCGTTCTGGCGGAAGCTGAACTCGAAATCGCCCGCTTCCACGCCGCGAGCGTGGACGCTGTAGGTGCCGTCAAAGCTGCGGTTGCCCGACTGGGCGGCGGCCGGGCCGGCCAGGGCAAGGCCCAGGGTCATGGCTGCGGCAAACAACGAACGCATCAAGGGAAACCACCTCTTCCGGGGCGCGGGAAAGCGCAGGCTGGCTTATTTAAGCTGGAGCCTGTGATCCAGGCATGAACCAAATGGGGCCGTTTAGTGGAAGGAAAGGCCCGGTTCGCTTGACCCTCCAGGGGCGTTCGCGTATGCGTCCGCGCTTCAAATTTCCGCCACCTGAAAGCGTACCGACATGTCCCGCCGCTGCGAGCTGACCGGCGTCAACCGCCAAATCGGCCACAAGGTCAGCCACTCCAACATCAAGACCAAGCGTGAGTTCAAGCCAAACCTCGTGGACGTGACGCTGACCAGCGATGCGCTGGGTCAGTCCTACAAGCTGCGCATCACCGCGGCGGCGCTCCGCAGCGTCGACCATCGCGGCGGTCTAGACGCCTTCCTGCTAAAGGCCATTGAGACCGATCTCTCGACGCGTGCGGCGAAGATCCGGCGCGATCTGAAAAAGAAGCTCGCGGAAACGGCCGCGGCCTAATCGGCCTCCGCTTCGACTACATCGAACGCCAGCAGGAGCGTGCGCTGGCGCCGGCTGAAATTGTCGTCCGAGAGGATGTAGAGCCGCGTGGCGCCGTCGGCCATGCGCGCCGCCGAGATGGCTTCGAAATTGTCGAGCGGCATGGGCGGGGCTAGCGCAGCCAGTTCTTCGAGGTTCGCGATCGCGCCATTCTCATCGAACGTGAACCGCCTGATACGCGCGCGCGGCCCGATCACCGGCGCAAAGAAGCGCTCCAGCGCGACATAGGCGCCGTCAGGCAGGCGATCTAGCGACGTGAGCGAATAGCCGTCCGAGATCGGATAACGAGCGCTAGGGGCAATGGCCGATTGCGCATCGAGGGGCGCGCGCCAGATCGGCGTTGTCGCCGCCGGTCCGCCTTCGGCGCCGATAATGAGATCGCCATCGCCTGTCGATGCGAGCGCCTCGAGCCCGCTATTGTCCGGCAAAGACCGCGTTTCAGCCAGGGCCGGACCTCTCGTGGCCGGCCCGAAAGGACCGTCCCGATTGAGGTCGTAGATGCGGATGGTTTGTGTCTGCTCGAAGCTGACGGCGAAGCGTCCGTCCGTGAGCTGCGTGAGATCTTCGGAATCGCCGGACTGCTTGTTGGGAAAGGGCTCGCCGTCTTCGTTGCGCATCATCGCCGTGCGCCAGGCGCGCGCGCCAACGAGATCGCCAGTGTCGTTGAGCAAGAGCTGCGCCTCGAACCAGTCGCCATTGTCGCTGATGGCGATAAGCCGCTCGCCTTCAAGCACTTCCATCCCGGACAAGCCGCCGAACACGTGTCGCGGCGAACTCAGTTCTATGCCGCCGCGATAGCGTAGACGGCCGATATTTGTGCGCTCGAACGCGACCGGATCGGAGGTGACCTCTATTCCGCGCCATTGTTCCGCAATTGGCGGACCGGCCGCCGAGCGGTCACAGGCGGCGAGCGCAAACGCCGCGACGCAGCATAGCAAACGCAGCATCAGGCGCTCGCCGTCGCACGCTGGCGCATCTCGCGCGGGGTGCGCGGC
>DASPMA010000050.1:0-3451 GCA_035627335.1 Binatia bacterium | reverse complement strand
GCAGCTGCTCACGGGTCTGCGCGTGCTGTTGGCGGAAGACAACCCGATCAATGCGCTGCTCGCACGCACGCTGCTGACACGCGCGGGATGCATCGTGACGACGGCGCAGGACGGCGAGGAAGCGGTCAACGCCGCTCGCTCGGGCGCTTACGATCTGATTCTTCTCGACATTCGCATGCCGCGTCTCGACGGAATCGGCGCCGCCGCACGCATCCGCAATGGCGGAGGCCCCTCCGCCGGAGCGCCGATCATCGCGCTGACGGCGGATGCCGGTGAAGAGGAGCGCGTGCGCGCGTTCAAAGCGGGGATGGACGATTTCATCACCAAGCCGATCGACGCGGGACGCCTGCTGACGGTCGCCGCGCGCTTTACCGAGCGCCCGAACACGGCCACGTTCGCGGGCGAATAGTCGCGTCCCGGAGTTCCTATGACTGACGCCGCCGCTGAGCCCAAGCGCTCCACGTGGGAGTCGATCGCCGCATTCTTCGACCGCCGCGCGCTGATCATGCTGATGCTGGGTTTTTCGGCGGGTCTGCCGAACCTGCTGATCTACGACACGCTCTCCGTGTGGCTGCGGCAGGCGAAAGTGGATGTTGATGTCATCACGCTGATGAGCGTGGTGACAATGACGTACGCCATCAAGTTTCTCTGGGCGCCGATCGTTGACCGCGTGAAGGTGCCTGTATTGCACCAGCTGTTCGGCAAACGGCGGGCGTGGATGTTGGTCGCCCAGGCCGGCGTTGTGCTCGGCATCTGGTTGATCGCGACGACAATGCCCGGCGTTTCAGCAGCTGTGGCGAGCGGAGCGCCTGGCGCAGCCCAGCCCGACCCAAATTTGAATGTCATAGCGATGGTTGCGGCATGCGCTGCTCTCGCTGCGCTGTTCGGCGCTACACAGGACATTGCCATTGACGCTTGGCGTATTGAGGTGGCGGCAGTTGAACGTCAGGGGATCATGGCTGCCGCCTATCAATGGGGCTATCGAATCTCCATCGTTGTGTCGGGCGCCGTTCCGCTTTGGTTGGCCTCGCGCATCGGTTGGACCGGTTCATACAGTTTGATGGCGCTTGTCATGGGCGTGGGCGTCCTTGGCGTTTTGCTGGCGCCGCGCGAACAGAGCGTGGAGTACCAGCCTCCAGCCACCGCACGCGGGCCGATTTGGCTGGAGGCGGCAGAGTGGATTGGGCGGCTCTTGCTCATGTTGATCGGCGCGGCGTTTGTGGGCGCGGGCCTTGCGGGCCGCGCAGAGCCGTTGACGTTCCTGTTCACAATGGCCGGCCTCACCGATTTCTCGACGGCTGTCGGCGAGATCTGGAGCACGCGGCCGTGGGGTCTGATTTGGCAAGCGATCAGCGCGCTCTTCGGTCTCGCGATCGTCGGTCTCGCGGCATATCCTTTGCCCGGCGCGAGAACGCGTCCGAGCGCCTATTTCGCGGGCACCCTGAAGGAGCCGCTGGAAGACTTCTTCAAACGCTACCGAAGCACAGGGGCGCTCATTCTTGCGATGATTTGCGTTTATCGCATCGCAGACTTCGTGCTGAATCTCATGAGCGTGTTTTACGTCGATGTAGGTTTCACGCTCGACGAAATCGCAAATGCACGCAAACTCTTCGGCGTGCTCATCTCCATGCTGGGCGTCGGCATCGGCGGCTGGATGGTGGCGCGGTTCGGTTTGATGACGACGCTGATTGCCGGGGCAATCCTCCAGCCGTTCTCTAATGTTGTGTTCGGTCTGCTGACCTTCACGGGGCCCTGGCTGCCTGGGCTCTATCTGTGCATCGGCATCGACAACATCTCTGCGGGCGTCGCCGGCACCGCGCTGATTGCCTACATGTCAAGCCTCACGAGCCTTGGCTTCACGGCCACGCAATATGCTCTGTTCTCGTCGCTTTACGCGCTTCCGGGAAAATTTCTGGCGGCGATTTCCGGACGCATCGTAGAGGGCGGCATAGCCGCCGCGTCGGCGGGGGAGATGGAATGGCTGCGCAGCTGGTTTGTCGGCATGTCTCCCACAGCGTTTGCCGCGCTATCGCAAGATCGCGGAATCCCTGCGGAGGCCTTCGCTGTCGGCTACATGACGTTTTTCATCTATTCCGGCGTGATCGGCATCGCCGCGCTCGTGCTTGCGATCCTCATAATGCGCAAGACGCCGCCGCCCGAGGCTAAGAAGGAGGAAGAGGCCGCCGCGCCGGCCTAAGCCGGTTTTGCCGGCTTCGCGTCCGCCGCCGCGCTTTCCGCGACCTGGAACGCCGCCAGCGTCGCGTAGGTCACGATATCGGACACCGTGCCGCCCAGAGGCGCGATCTGGATGGGGCAGGTGAGGCCGGTCAGCACAGGGCCGATCACGGTGGCGCCACCCGCTGTCATCAAGAGGCTTGTGGCGATCGATGAGGAGTGCAACGCCGGCATCACCAGCACGTTGGCGGGCTCGGAGAGGCGCGAGAACGGGTAAAGTTCGCGCATGTCGGGGTTGAGCGCGACGTCGACATTCATTTCGCCTTCGTATTCGAAATCGATGTCTTCGCGCCGGTCCAGGATCGACACCGCTTCGCGGATTTTTTCCGAGCGCTCCATCTTCGGATTGCCGAACGTCGAGTGCGAGATGAGCGCGACGCGCGGCGTGGCGCCGACGCGCCGGGCCATCGCCGCCGACTGGATCACGATCTGCGCCAATTCCCTCGGATCGGGAAACTCGGCCACCGCCGTGTCGCTGATGAACAGCGTGCGTCCCTTCATCAACACGACCGACATGCCCATCACGCGCTCGCCGCGCGCCGGATCGATCACCTTGAGCACGTCGTCCAGCGCCGTCGCGTAGTTGCGTGTCACGCCCGTGACCATGCCGTCGGCCTGGCCGCAGGCCACCATGCAAGCGCCGAACACGTTGCGATCCTGGTTCACGAGCCGCTGAGCATCCCGCAACAGATAGCCAAAGCGCTGCAGGCGCTTGTAGAGATAGTCGGCGTAGTGCTCGTTTCTTTCCGAGAGCCGTGCATTGACGATAGTGAGTTCGGCGTCGGCAGGCACGCCTAATTGGTGCATGTTGCTGCGTACAAGGTCCTCGCGCCCGACCAAGATGGCGCGGCCCAAGCCCAAATCCTGGAACGAATAGGCGGCGCGGATCACGGCCGGTTCTTCGCCTTCGGCGAAGACAATCGTCTTCGGTTTGCGGCGCACGCTCGTCTGCACGCGCTGCATCAGCGCTGCTGTCGGATCGAGACGCTGCGCGAGCGAATGCCTGTAGGCCTGCATGTCTTCGATCGGCTTGCGCGCAACGCCCGTGTCCATCGCGGCTTGCGCCACATAAGGCGGGATTTCGGAGATGAGGCGCGGGTCGAAGGGCGTGGGAATGATGTAATCCGGCCCGAACTTGAGGCGCCGGCCGTGATAGGCGGCGGCGACTTCGTCGGGCACGTCTTGCTTGGCGAGATTGGCCAGCGCGCGCGCGGCG
>DASPMA010000049.1:0-9133 GCA_035627335.1 Binatia bacterium | reverse complement strand
ATCTAGGCGCTGTGCGACGTGGCGAAAGGTGAGCGCGCGATCGTGAAAAAGCATCGCCGCGATCCAGGACAGCACGGCCAGCGTCCAGAGGGCGAGCCTCCGGAGGCGGTGCTGGTTGAGGATGGGGCGATGTGAGTGCATAGGCGCGAGTATCGCGCCGCTGGAAGTCAGTCGGATTGATTTCTGCGATTTGGTTTGGATTCAGGAGGTTGAGTTCGAAAAGGCGTGGATAGAAGGGTTGTTCTTCCCCCTTTTTGTCTGGGTGGACCGCACAGCTCCAGCTGCGCCCAGCGCGCGTCAGAGCGCTTTATGTTCGGAGAAAGCGCGGCTTTGCCGCGCGGCGCAGCTGCAGTTGCGCGGTCCTACTCACCGTTCGATCTAGCCCGCCGCTGCGTCGATCAGCAGAAAAACGCGCGTGGCTTCCGCATTCATCGCCGCACGGCCGCGTCCAATCAGTTCGGCAATCCGCGCGCCTTCCATACGGAGGAACAGCATGCACTCCTGGTTCGCACTGGAATCGCGCGCCAGATACTCGGTCAGTTTTCGCGACGCTTCCGGCGCCGCGTCGCGCACGGCGCGCCGTCTCGCCTGCGTGCCTGATCGTGCGCGCTGCGCAATGCGCTCGAGCCCGGAGGGGGAGAACACTTCGTCCATGCGAATGCCGGAGCGTTCGATAACGTCGACAATCGGCAGCGAAGATGAGGCGCTACGCGGTTCGGAAATCTGACGCCGTAGATGGGCAACCGGATCTTCCGCAGGCTCGCGCCGGCTCCTCCGTCCACGTTCGTCATCAACGTTGGAAAGAAGATCGCGCCAGGTCCAGTTGCCGGACGGCGCCGGTTCGCGCTCGCCAAAGGACGATTGTTCGCGCCGCGGCGGCTGCTCCGGCGCGTGGTCATACTCGCGCGCACGCGGCGGCGGCGCGGACTCCAGCGGATCGTCCTCGTCGCGCCAAGACCGGTCATACCCCGGCGTCGATGCAGGCGGCGGCTCCTCACGCAGGTGAGGCGCCCGAGAACGCACGCGCTGTTGACGTGGCGGCTCTTGCGGTTCGACCGCTGTGCGCGCGCCGATCGCGGCTTCCCGCGCCGCGTTCGCGGCATCGCGCAACCGCTCCAGGGCGACAGCCGCTTCGCGCTCCACGCTGGCTGCTTCACCGCGAATAAGGTCGGCCGCGCGCTTGGCGTCATCGATTGCGCGGATGGTCGTGTCACGCACGGCGCCTGCTGTGGAATTGGCCGCAAGCGTCGCCGCATCCGCCGACTGCCGCGCCGCGTCCGTGAGACTCGTCGCTTTCGCGAGCACGTCCAGCGCGTTGGAAAGCGCGGATTCCAGCCGCAGCGCCGAATCCGCGCTCGCTTGCGCGGCACCCGTCAAATGTTGCGTGCGATCCGTGATCAGCGCCGCTGCGGCGCCGAACGAGGTGAGCCGGTGATCCAGCGCTTGATCCGCGGCCCGCACTTCGGCTTCGGCGACGCGCGCCGCTTGGGAAATCTGTTCGGTGTGTCGCGAGATGGAGTCCCCGATCGTTTGGGCGCGATTGGTGAGTTCCTGCGAGATGCGCAGGAGCTCTTCGCGTTCTCGCTCCATGCCCGTGATCATCTGATTAGCGCCGGCCTTGGCTTGATCGCTCATGTTCTCGACGGCCGCCGCCTGCCGCGCGATCTGGCCTTGCACTTCGGCAATCCGCGCGAGCGTCTGCTCGAGCGCGTGGTCGAGCGTCGTGATCTCGCCGCGCACGCTCATGGCTAAACGCCGCGCTGCATCCTCCGCGCTGCGTTCCGGATTGAGCAGCCGGTCGGCCGCGTCGGCGAGGCGGCTCGCTTCCGAACGCGCACGCGCGCTGTCGCGTGCAGCCAAGCCGGAGAAGACCGCCATGAGAGCCGGGAGCAAGGCCACTGCGGCCACCGCGCCGAGCTCAATTGGATTTGCGGTCTGCAGCCGCGCCACGCCGATCAACGAGAGCGCCGCGGCGAGGCTGCCCGCGATCCAAAGCACCGCCACAACCAGCGCTATTGTAAAAATCAGACTGCCGGAATCTCCGGCGCGTCGGGCGTCAGGTCTCGTCTCAGGCGAAGTCATGGCGTGCGTCCCGCGAACCGCGCGTCCCGCAGCAAATCCGCGCGCGTTCACGCGTCCACGGAAACCCAACAAGTTGGACGTTTCAAGGGCGGATACCCGCAGCGGCGTACCGCAGACTGCGGATGGACCGGCGTTTAGCGGTCGCTCTCGGCCTGGCAGGAGTCCGCAGCGCAGCTAGGCGCGTCATTACCGGCGCGGGTGTTCTCCATCGTCACGCCGACCCAGGCCAGCGCGGCGGCAATCAGGAAATCACGGACTGCGATCAGGATCGCCAACATTGCCCTCTACCTCAATGCGACGCTGCGTACATGCGCTTCGCCGTGCTTGGCAACAAGCTCCCGGCGCCGCGATTAGCGCCGAATGATGAAGCCTGTGCTACAGATGCCTCGTCTCAACCGCGTGGATGCGCCTTGACCCAACCAAGTCAAACGCTAGGTTGGATGTGATGTTACAACGTAACAACTCCCATCACGCGCATATCGCCCACGCCGCCGTCGTTGGAATGCACGCGCTCTGCTGCGGCCTACCCGCCCTGGCCATGCTAGCCGCCGCGCTTTCCGGGGCCGCGTCGGTTGGGAGCTTACTACCGGAATCTTTTGAACAATTTCATCGTCTGCTGCACGGCTATGAACTCTGGATCGTTTGTCTTTCGGCCGCACTGGTCGCTTTAGGTGGTTGGTTGGAGGCATCCGCCCGCCGGCATCATCCCGACCAGCGCTTCCCCTGGCTGTTCGCCTTCTCGGTGCTCTGCTTTCTGATCAATGTCGGCGTGATCGCGGCCCACCGGGCCTAGCGTTTCGGCTTCAGAACGTGCAACGCCAGTGTCCGAAACCTGCCGACGGCGTCGCCTGGCGCCAGCGCCCGCCGCATAGCAAGGCCCTCCAGCGCCGCCATTAATGTCTCGGCAGCATCCTCGGGCCGAACCGCCGGATAGACCGACCCGCCAAGCGCGGCCTTCTCGACGGCCGCCGCGATCCGCCCGACAGCAATACGATCCCGCTGCCGCAAAGCTTTGGCGAGGAGGGGATCGCGCGCGGCCTCGGCCCAAATGTCGGCCAGCAATGCCGCATCGCCGTCGCGCTCAAACGTCTGGAAAAAAGCCCGAGCCATCTCGGCCAAGCCGTCGATCAGACCTTCAGCGCTGGTTAATCGATCCAGCATCCCTTCCGCCTCAGCCCGGGCATCGAGAGCAATCGCGGCGATGATGTCGGCTTTGGAATCGAAATAGCGGTAAAGGGCGCCAGGACTGATCCGCGCTTCGGCGCAAATCTCATCGATCGTGGTCTGCCGAAAGCCGCGTTCGCGAAAACAGGCCCGTGCGGCCTCAAGTACCTGAAGGCGCCGGCGTTCGGGCAGATGAGGGTCGGCAAGCCGCGGCATCGTATTGAGAATACGGGCCGATTCTCAGGAATGGTTTAGGGTTAATTCACCCTGCGCTGGCAGCGTCGCGAGGATTTTGACTCGTCTGCCGCGGGGCCCACAGCGCATGACCCAATCGCCGCCAACAGCGCTGGCCTGCGCGGCCGAAACGCGCCGGCGCGAAATGCCGGCTTCGGTCGCTCTCATTATCCTCACCGGCGGCATAGCTGCCGCCATCATGGGCGGCTCCGGGCCGGTGGCTTGGGCGGCGATCATGTCGCTGCTGCTGATCCTCGATACCGAACTCTACCGCCGCCTCGATCGCGCCGAGACGCGCATCGAAGGCGCCGTGATGGCCGGCATCGCCACATGGTCGTTCGCGAGTTCGGCGTTCTACGCTGTGTTGCCGCTCGCGCTGTGGCTCAGCGGCCAATCCGCCGGCGCGGCTGCCGCGATGGTGCTTTGGGTCGCCGGCGTCGTACGCCATTTCAGCAAAGGCCAGTCAGGCGCATTGCCGATCGCGCTCGCGGGCGCTGCGCCGCCGGCGCTCTCCTTGCTGCTCGCGCCATTATTGATGGCCGGCATGTCGGCGCAACCGGATTGGGATCTCGCCGTCATCGCCGCGATCGGCGGGCTCGCGCTGATGGCGTACGTGACCGCCGCGCGGCTCAGTGCTGTCGAAGCAGAACAAGCATTGCGCAGAGTGCAGCGCGAAGAAGACTTGCAGCACACGCTCGCGCAATTGCTGCTGACCTTCGACACCACCGCTGTCGTGCTGCTCGACAAGCAGGGCAAGGTCGTTGCCGTGAGCAAAAGCGTCATGGACAGCCTCGGGCGCCAGGACGTCCGCGGGCTCGACTTTGGCGACATCGTTCCCTTGCCTCTCGACAAATGGCGCGATGCATTCGCGCGTGCGCTAAACGGCGAGTGGGTGAGCCACAGCGAAGAAGAGGTGATGTTGCCGGCAGGGCGCGCGTGGTTCGATTGGGAGACGCGGCCCTGGCGCGGCTTTGACGGCGAAATTCGCGGCGTTTACGCAGCAGGGCGCGATATCACCTCGCTCATAGCGGCGCGCACTGAGGGCATGCGCACGGAAAACTTGCTGCGAATGGCGCTCGAGGTCAGCGGCAGCGTGGTGTGGGACGTCGACTACAAGACCAAAACCATCACTTGGCACGGCGATGAGGGGATCCTCGGCGTCGGCTTCACTTTCGAAGAATTCGACACCAGCACGACAAAGGTCATCCATCCTGATGATCGTCTGCCGATCCGGCAATATTTCCTCGATGTCGCGGGCGGCGCTACCGGCTGTGTCGAACATCGCATCATCCAGGCGAACGGCGAGATCACCTGGGTCGAGACCTGGGCGCGCCGGGTGCTTGGGCGCTCCGGCGGTCTGCGCAAGTTCATCATGCTCTCGCGCGACATTACCGAGCGCAAACGGCGCGAAGCGGCCTTTATCGCTTCCATGCAACGCGCGGAAGCCGCGCTTCGCGCGAAGCGGGCTTTGTTCCAGGACATCACGAGCGCCGCGCCCCAGCCCGAGGCGACCGTCGAGCAACCGGATATCAGCGTCGCGGACATGTACGACCATCTCGCCGGCCTGATGGAGGAGATGGACGCGCGCGATGTCGTGCTCGCCGAAACACTGGTTTCACTGCGCGCCGCGCACGAGGCGGCGGAAAAGGCCAGCATCTCGAAGTCGCAATTCCTGGCCTCGATGAGCCACGAATTGCGCACGCCGCTCAACGCGATCATCGGCTATTCCGAGATATTGCTCGAAGAGGCGGAAGCCGATGGGCGCAGCACCGATATAGGCGACATCAACCGGGTGCTCACCGCGGCGCGCCAGCTTCTGCACCTGATAAACGACATCCTCGACTTGTCGAAAATCGAAGCGGGGCGAATGGAAATATCGGCCTCCAGCTTCGAGGTTGCGCCCGTAATCGAGGAGGCGGTCGCGACTGTGCGGCCGACGATCGAGAAGAACGGCAACGCCTTGAAGCTCGACCTGGGCGGCGACCTCGGCGAAGCGCACTCAGATTCGTTCAAGCTCAATCAGTGCTTACTCAATCTGCTCGCCAACGCAGCTAAGTTCACCACCGGTGGTGAAATCGTCGTGCGCGGACGCCGGATTGCCGACCCGGGCGGCGATTGGATCGAGATCGATGTCAGCGACACCGGCATAGGCATGACCGAGGATCAGGTCTCGCGCCTGTTCAATGCGTTTACGCAAGCCGAGGCGTCAACGGCGCGCCGCTTCGGCGGCACGGGGCTTGGGCTCGCAATTACGCGGCGCATGATGCAACTTCTTGGCGGCGAGGTGAGCGTCGTCAGCACGCACGGCAAAGGCTCGACCTTCACGCTGCGCTGGCCGGCCGAGCTCGTTCATCAAACGCAGGATCGCATCGATTCATCCGCCGTTGCAGGGCAGGGCATGGATCGGATTGTCCTGCTCATCGACGACGAGGAAAGCGCTCGCGATTTGACAACGCGCGCTCTGGCCCGGCTCGGCTTCACCGTGCGCACCGCTTCGACCGCGCGCGACGGGGTTGCGATGGCGGACAACCTTCAGCCCAGTCTTGTTTTGCTTGATATCAATCTGCCGGACATGAGCGGCTGGGATGTTCTGAAAATGTTGCACGAGCGCGCGCTTGATATCCCCGTGATCGTTCACTCCGTGGACGACGATCGCAAACATGCGCTTGATGCGGGGGCTTGCGAACACCTGCTCAAGCCCGCCGACCGTGACGTTCTGGCCGCAGCTGCGTTGCGTTTCGCGCGTCCGGGCGCCGTAGCGCCAATTACCGCAACCAATTCTACAACATTAGATAGCAAAAAGACTGCATGAGGCCGCGATGCGTATTCTGATTGCAGAGGACCACCCGGACAATCGCGAGATGCTGACGCGGCGCCTGGAGCGGCGCGGTTATGAAGTGCATGTCGCGGAAAACGGCGCCGAGGCGGTCGAGAAGGCTAAGGCCTGTTCACCCGATCTCATCCTTATGGATATTTCCATGCCGGTGATGTCCGGGATAGAGGCCACACGCGTCTTGCGGCAGACGCCGGATGTCAGCGGCGTGAAAATCGTTGCGCTCACTGCGCACGCGATGGAGAGCGCGCGCCGCGAGTGCATGGAAGCGGGCTGCGATGATTTCGCGACAAAGCCCGTCGATTTTGCCGGCCTGGTCGCTTTGATCGAGAAGTATGCGGTCGCCGCCTAGAGCGCAGACTTGGTTAGCGCGCGTCAAGGTTAGTCAATTACCAATCGAAAAAATGTGACCTGCTCTGCGCGCATTAGCGCGCCCTCAACCACCCCACAGTAAATTGATCGACTGGTATGGTGTGAAGGGTGGGGGCGAATGTCCTCGGCGCAAGGCAATGACGGCGCGTCCGCATTGACGCGCCTCGGCCGTATTCTACTGGTCGACGACCAGGCGCAAAATCGCGATATGCTCGGTCGCCGCCTTGAACGGCGCGGCTATGAAGTCGTGTTGCGCGACACCGCGGTCGGCATTGAAGACGTCATAGCGAAAGAGAAGATCGAACTGGTTCTGCTCGACTGGATGATGCCAGAGCGTTCCGGACAGGATGCGTTGCGTGGAATTCGCGCCCTGCACGATGCCGAGCACGTGCCGGTCATCGTGGTCACGGCGCTCGATGACGGCGATATCGTCTCGACCGCGCTGGAGACGGGCGCCAACGACTATATTTCCAAGCCGATCGATCTTCGCGTGTTGACGGCGCGGGTGAAGGCCCAGCTCGACCGGCGCCAGGCAGTGCTGGATCTTGACGCCATTCGCGACAATCTCGAACGCACCGTGCAGGAACGCACGCATGAGCTTGTGGCGGCGAATGAAACGCTATCCGCCGAAATCAGCGAACGCGAGGCCGCCGAAGCGCGCGCCCAGTCTCTCGCTCGCCACGATCCTTTGACGGGGCTTGCGAACCGCCGTCACTTCCTCGAAGAACTGGATCGCCGCCTGGCGCTGATTGGCGGGGAATCCTGCGCCTTCGCGCTGCTGTTCGTGGATCTGGACCGGTTCAAGCCGATCAACGACGTGCACGGCCACGCCATTGGCGACCAATTGCTGCAAGTGATTGCCACGCGGCTCTCCAGCTGTTTGCGCGACGACAGTTTCGCGGCGCGGCTCGGCGGCGATGAGTTCGCCGTGCTGCTCGAAGATGCGAAGGACCGTGAAGGCGTCGCGTCCGCCGCGCGCCGCGTTCTGCACGAACTCTCCGCGCCGATCCTTGTCAACGGCCTGAAGCTTGCGGTCGGCGCCTCAATCGGCATTGCGCTGTGCCCGGAGGATGGGAGCAGCGCCGCGGACCTACTGCAGCGCGGAGACGCCGCGATGTTGCGCGCGAAAGAAGATCGCGGCGCTTACAAGTTCTTCGACTCTTCGATCGACGAAGAACTTAAGTGGAAAGCCGCGCTCGAGACCGAGCTGCGTACGGCGATCCCGAACGGCGATATCGTCCCGTACTTTCAGCCGGTGGTGCGTCTCGACACGGGCGCGCTTGCCGGCTTCGAAGTACTGGCGCGCTGGCCGCATAAGTTGCGCGGCATGATCTCGCCAACGCAGTTTATCCCAGTGGCGGAGGAGGCGGGCCTGGTCGACGCCATGTTCTGGGCGCTCTTGGCGCAAGCCTGCCGCAAGTCGCTCGACGCGCCGGGCGAGTTCATGCTCGCTGTCAACATCTCACCGAGCCAGGTGCGCGACCAGTGGTTCCCGGAGAAAGTGCTACGCACGCTGCGCGAAACGGGTTTCCCCGCGCAGCGGCTCGAAATCGAAGTCACCGAGAGCGCGATGATCGGCGACATGGAGCGCGCCAAGCGCTCGCTGCTGTCGCTAAAGAACCAAGGTGTGAAGATTGCACTGGACGACTTCGGCACCGGCTATTCGTCCCTGTTCCTGTTACGCGCGCTGCCGATCGACAAGCTGAAGATCGACCGCTCCTTCGTTTCCACGCTGACAGCGGAGCACGAAAACGCGACCATCGTGCGCGCGCTCGTTGGGCTGGGCGTTGCGCTCGGGCTCGAAGTGACCGCCGAAGGGGTTGAGGACGGGCCGACCGCTGAAGCGCTCACGGCGATGGGATGTGAATTCGCCCAGGGCTATCTGTTCGGCCCCGCGGTCGAATTTCCGAGCTATGCGCCCGTATTGCGCGCCACTGCCTAACGTCGTGGCGTAGGCCGACCACGCAGCGGCGTCGATCGGCGCATCGGGACAACCCGAGCGCCTCCCGTGCGGGATTGAGCCGGGATTCCCAGGCTGGCCGCCCCCCGAAATTGGCTGTGCAGAACCGCCCGGACGGGTGGCGGGAGGGCGCATCAAACGCGCCCTAAAAGCGCCCGAGCGCCGGGAATACGCTTCGCTGACGCAACGGAGCGGGCGTTGCTGCTTTCACACGCTCCGGGCCGGTTCTGCGCGTGCGTCGCGCTATGGACAAAAATCGCCAAAGTCGGCATGCCACCTGGACTGCGCAGGACCCGGGGTCTTGCGCCATGGCGGGGTAGTGGGCGGCCGTTCGACGGCTCCCGGGGCGAACCGAGGGCGCCTCCGCCGCGACGACTGAAGGGGACCGAGCCGGCATGCGCACCAAGAAGCTTCACTTTGTGGGTCTTGCCCTCGCGGCGTTGGGCGTGACCGCCAATGGCGCAAGCGCTGAGGACGTGACCATCAGC
>DASPMA010000048.1:0-2060 GCA_035627335.1 Binatia bacterium | reverse complement strand
CCGATCGAGAAGATGATCGTGAACCACGACACTTCGCTTGCGCTGATGGTGGAAGCGCAGGCGCGGGGGCATGAGCTGTGGTGGTTCTCGCCGAACGATCTCTATTACGAGACGGGTACGGTGAAGGCGCGGACGCGGCGGGTGTCGGTGAGCTTCACGGAAGGGGCGCACTACAAGACGCTGAAAGAGACGGCCCGCACGGTGGACGATTTCGATGTTGTGCTGGTGCGCCAGGACCCGCCGTTCGACATGGCGTATGTGACCAACACGTATCTGTTGGAGCTGACCAAAGCGTTGGTGATCAATCCGCCGCGCGGCATTCGCAACATCTCGGAGAAGATGTCGATCCTGCAGTTTCCGGAGCTGACGCCGAAGACGTGGGTCGGGCGCGATCCGGATGCGCTGGAGGCGTTCGCGAAGCGCTTCGATCAGGTGGTGCTGAAGGTGCTCTACCTGATGGGCGGCGATGGCGTGATCAAGCTGAAGAGCGATAGCCCCGATTTCCGCGTGACGGCCGGCGCGTTCATGGAAGCGTCGGGGCGCGAGCCGATTTTGGCGCAGGAGTTTCTCCCGGCCGTCACAGGGGGCGACAAGCGGGTGTTCGTGCTCAACGGTGAACCGTTCGCGGCGCTGAAGCGTATTCCGAAAGCGGGCGACTTCCGCGCGAATTTGCATGTCGGCGGCGTGGCGGTGGCGGGCGAACTCGATGATGAAGATCGCGCGATTACGGCGGCGGTTGCGCCGTTGCTGCAGCGCGAAGGCATTGTGTTTGCGGGGCTCGACGTGATCGCGGGCAAGTTGATCGAGATCAACGTGACCTCACCGACCTTGGCGCAGGAGCTGAAGCGCCTTTCCGGTTTGGACTTGCCAGCAGCCTTCTGGGATGCTGTCGAACGGATGTTAAGGTAGAGCAGCTTCTTTGTGCTCCTTGTGCGCTTAGTGTCTTAGTGGTGAACCACGAAGGCACAAAGGACACGAAGACGCACAAAGATCGTCCTAATCTCCCCGCGCCAGGCGCAGAAATTCCTCGCGCGTGCGCGGGTCGTCTCGCACCACGCCCATGAGGCGCGATGTCACGAGATTAGAGCCCGGCGTATTGACGCCGCGCATGGTCATGCAGGAGTGCTCGCTTTCGATCATCACGCCGACGCCTTGGGGCTGCAGGATGTCGTTGATCGCTTCGGCGATCTCGGCGGTAAGCTTCTCTTGGATTTGCAAGCGTCGCGAGAAGGCGTTGACGACGCGCGAGAGTTTGGAGATGCCGACGACGCGATTGGTCGGCAGATAGCCCACGTGCGCGCGGCCGATGAACGGCAGCATGTGATGCTCGCAGAAGCTGACGACGCGGATGTCGCGGAGAACCACCAGTTCGTCGTAGCCGCCGACTTCCTCGAACGTTTTCTCCAGGTAGGCGCGCGGATCGTCCTCATAGCCGGCGAAGAGTTCGCGGTAAGCCTTCGCGACGCGCGCGGGTGTTTCAAGCAGACCTTCGCGGTCGGGGTCGTCGCCGGCCCATTCGATCAGGACGCGGATGGCGGCTTCGGCTTCGGCTTGGCTGCGCTTGGGCATGATAGTCCTCGTGCGCGGAAACATAGGCTTTTTGCCTCGATTGGCTACGCTGCCAGCGCCAGAACGAGGATGATCGCTGCGACATTGAGGCCGAGCCCTACGGCAAGCATGCGCTTCAGCGTCACCATGCCGGAGGAATACGCGATCGCGTTGGGCGCGGTGGCGACAGGCAGCATAAAAGCGAAGCTCGCCGCCAGCGCCACGGGAAACGCGTGCGGCTGCAGCGGCGTATCGGTCGCCGCCGCGACGGCGGCGACGACCGGCAGCATGGAGGTGAGCGTCGCGACATTACTGGCGAGTTCGGAGACGAGGATGGTCGCCACGACGAGGAGCGCGACGAGGCCGAACGCGGAGACGCCGTCGAGGCCGGCGATCCAGTCGCCGATCCACGCGGCAAGGCCCGTGGATTCCATGGCGGCCGCGAGCGAGAGGCCGCCGCCGAACAGCACGGCGATGCCCCAGGGGATGCGCTCGGCGGTCTTCCAGTCGAT
>DASPMA010000047.1:0-7336 GCA_035627335.1 Binatia bacterium | reverse complement strand
GAGCGCGTGGCCTTCAAGGTGATTGACCGCAATCAGCGGCTTGTCGTGCGCCAGCGCGATGGCTTTGCCGGCCAAAAGCCCCACCATCACGCCGCCGATCAGGCCAGGCCCGGCTGTGGCGGCAACGCCGTCGAGGTCGGAGAATTGAAGTCTCGCATCGCGCATCGCAGCGGCGATTGTTCCGTCCAGCCCCTCGACATGAGCGCGCGCCGCGATCTCCGGCACGACGCCCCTGTAAGGCGCGTGCTGCGCGACCTGGCCTAGCACGACATCTGAGAGCACGCGCGGGCGGCCCCCCTCGAGGCGGACGACCGCCGCTGCGGTTTCATCGCAGCTGGTTTCGATGCCGAGGACGGTGAGCGGCTTCATGCGCAGGGCAATATGGCAATGGGGCTGCAAAGCAATAAGGGCTGTGACCGCACTCCCTATTGCCCTACTCCCCTGCTCCCCTATTCCCTTCGCGCATGCCTGTTCTTTTCCGCATCGGCGCGCGCGGCTCGAAACTGTCGCTGACCCAAACCGAGGGGGTGCGAAACGGTTTAGCGGCACAGCTCGGCATAGATGTTTCCGAACTGGAGATCGTGCCGATCACCACGAGCGGCGACACGGTCCAAGATCGCCGGCTGATCGAAGCCGGCGGTAAGGGCCTTTTCACGAAGGAGTTGGACGAAGCGCTGCTTGACGGTCGCATCGACCTCGCGGTGCATTCGTTGAAGGATTTGCCGACGCGCCTGCCTGACGGGATCGCGCTCGCGTGCGTGCCAGAGCGCGAGGATCCGCGTGACGCCTTCGTCAGCCTGAATGCGCGCAAGTTGAGCGACTTGCCCGCCGGCGCGAACGTCGGGACCGCGAGCCTGCGTCGCCAAGCGCAAACGCTGTTCTCGCGTCCCGACCTCGGCATCGTCACGCTGCGCGGCAATGTCGACACGCGTCTGCGCAAACTGGAAGCAGGTGAAGCAGACGCCACTTTTCTCGCGCTCGCCGGGCTGAAACGGCTCGGTGTGCAACACCGAGCCTCAAGCATCGTCGATCCAAACGACATGCCCCCAGCCGCATGCCAAGGCGCCCTCGCCATCACGGCGCGACATGACGCTTCGCGGGTGCGCGATGCCTTGGCGGCGTTCGAAAACACGGTAGCACGCACCGAGGTTGAGGCAGAGCGCGCGTTTCTGGAAGCGCTCGACGGTTCGTGCCGCACCGCGATCGGCGCGCTTGCACGCGTCTCCGGCGATCGCTTATCCTTCATCGGCGAAGCTCTGACGCCGGACGGCACGACCCGCTGGCGCCGGGAAGACGCGACAACATTGAGCAGCCACGCCATCGCCGGTGCGCGCGCTTTTGCATTACGGCTGGGCCAGGCGATCCGGGAAGAAGCTGGCGATGCGCTGGTGCTGGATACGTGACTCTGCGCGTCGCCATCACGCGCGCGACGCCTGATGCCGAACGCAGTGCCGAGCGCGTGCGCACGCTTGGCGCAGAGCCGATAATCGCGCCGTTGCTGACGATCATTCCGTGCGCGTACGACACGAATGTCGAAGACGCGCAGGCGCTCCTCTTCACCAGCGCTAACGGCGTGCGCGCCTTTCCCGATGCGCGGCGGTTGCATGCCAAGCCGGTGCTGACGGTCGGCGACGCAACGGCAGAGGCCGCGCGTGCGGCGGGTTTCACCGATGTCCGCTCGGCCGATGGCGATGTAACCGCGCTGGAAGCGCTCGCCAGGACGACACTCACGCCGAACGCGGGAACGCTGATCCACATCGGCGGCGAACATGTCGCCGGGGATCTGACGGGGAAGCTGTGCGCCGAGGGCTTCGCGGTCGAACGGCGCGTCGCCTACGCGGCGCGCGCAGCGTTGACATTGCCGCCGGAGCTGCTGCAACCGCTCGACATGGTGCTTTTCCACAGCGCGCGCGCAGCCGAAACGTTTGTCGCGCTCGGCGCGCCGAATGCGGAGAAGCTCACAGCCGCGTGCATGAGCGACGCGGTTGCGCAAGCCGCTGGTAAGGCGCGATGGGCGCGAATCATCGTGTCGCCAGCGCCACGCGAGGACGCGCTTCTGCGCGCCGCGCTCGCACCGGACTCCCCTGCTGGCGCAAGCGCTTGAGGCGCTGCCCCCCGAAGCCTACACTTTGCGCCTGCGGCCCGACTCGTTTCCCGTTCGAAATAGCGGAAATGGCGCGGGAAAACTGGGGAGCTTCATGGCCATAGACGACGAGGCAGAGCGCGGACGCGCCGAGCCGATCGACGTTGATTACGAGCCCGCGTACCGCGAAGGCGGCGATCGCCGCGGGATTGGGCTCGGCGGTGCAGTTGTCCTCGCATTGATCGCGGGCGGCGTCGGCGCCGCCGGCGGGGCGGTCGCGCCGCGCGTGCAGAGCGTCGATGCTGCGCTCGACCGCGCATTTCCGATCACCGCCGGATCCGCCTCACAGGCGCCCGCGGCTGAATCCGCCGTCGAACTCGATCGCCGGCTCGACTCGATCGAAGCGCTCATCAACGAACCGCTCGCAACTTCAGCAAGCGCGGACGGCGGCGATCCCACGACGGTCCGCGTGCTCGCTCTGCAAGCTTCGCTGCGCAACGTGGAATCCCGGCTTCAGCAAATGCCCTCGTCCGCCGAGGTGAGCGCGCTCGTCACCGAAGTGCGGCGTCTGCAGGAGGAGCTGCCGGCCGTCGCCGCAGAAGCGCGCTCCGCGGCCACCGCGGCGCGCGCGTCCTATGCAGTTGTCGCCGCCTCGGAAGCCGCGCGCGCGTCGGGTCCGTTCGAGCAGGCCCATTCCGCGCTCGCCGTACTCTTGCCAAACGATCCAAATGTCGCCGCGTTGGCGCCGCTTTCGCGCACCGGCGCGCCGACGCGGACGGAATTGCGCGATCGGTTTTCGAGACTCGATAACGAAATCCTCCGCGCCGCGCATCAAGCGCAGGCGGGCGCCGGCTTCTGGGGGCGCATCCAGGCCGCGCTGGCGCAATGGATCGTGATCCGCCAGGCTGGCGGCGGCGACACGCCGGAAGGCATGGTCGAACGCGCCGAGCAATATCTCGCCGCCGACCGCCTCGACGATGCGATCGAAGAACTGAACCGGCTGCCGCCGGCGCCGAAGCGCGTGGCACAGCCGTGGATCAACGACGCCTCACGACGGCTTGAGATCGATCGGCGCATCGCCGCCATCCGGCAAGAATTGTCGCGGAGCTAAACCAGAATGTTGCGCGTCGCCCTCATACTCATCGTCGCGGTGGTGGCGGCGCTCGTCTCATGGCAGGTCATCAGCACCGACCCTGGCTCGGTCGAGGTGAAATGGGGACGAACCGAGATCGAGACCACGGGCCTATTCGGACTCCTGCTTGTAGTTTTGATCGTGGCGGTTTCGTTGCCGCTGCTTCGGCTCTTCATGTTTCTCATGGACGCCCCGGGCCGGATCGGCAAAGCCAGTCAGCGCGCGCGCATCCGTCGCGGACAGGAAGCCTTGGCGCTGGGCTTGATCGCAGCCGAAGCCGGCGAGTTCGAAGCAGCACGCCGGCACGCCGATAAAGCCGAAGACTTGATCGACGAGCCGCGACTCGCGCTGTTGCTGCAAGCGCGCGCGGCCGAAGTCGCCGGCGACACGGCAAACGCCGAACGCGCTTACTCGGGCATGTTGCAGAACGAGGACACCGAAGTGCTGGGGCGCAAAGGCCTGATGGCGGCGGCGCTGAAGCGCGGCGATCGGACTGCTGCGCGCGCGCATGCGGAAGCGGCGTTGAAGGCCTCGAAAACAGCCTCCTGGCCGTTCCAGTACGCGTTCGATCTCGCCGTGCAGGCGGCCGACTGGGAAAATGCGATCGAGACGCTCGACCTCGCCGATCGTCGCAAGCTGATCGACGACAAGATTGTCAAGCGCCGTCGCGCCGTTTTGATGACGGCGCAGGCGGCCAAGAACGAACGCGAACGGCGCCAGGACAAAGCGGCGGAGTCGGCGCAGAAGGCATTCCGTCTTTGCCCGACCTTCGCGCCCGCCGGCGCCATGGCGGCGCGGCTGCTGGTTGGGGAAGGCCGCGCCGAGCGCGCGGCCGCCATCCTCGAAGAAGCTTGGGAGAACGGGCCGCATCCGGCGCTTGCGCACGCTTATCGCGATATCGTCCCCGGCGAGACGCGCGAGGCGCGTGCGCAACGCATGACGGCGCTTGCAGAAAAGCGGCGCGATCATCGCGAGTCGAAGATCGTGCTGGCGGAGCTGGCGATGGAGCGCGGCGATTGGGGCGGCGCCCAATCGCACCTCGAAGACGCCTATCGCGAAAACCCATCCTCGCGCATCTGCATCCTGTTTGCGCAAGTCGCGCGCGGTCGCGGCGACGAGAACGCAGCGCGCACCTGGCTCGGACAAGCCGCCGCGGCGCCGCGCGAACCAGATTGGTCCGATCTCGATCCGGAAGGCCCCGCCTTCCTTTATGACGACAACGACTGGGCGCGGCTCGTCTATGTGTTCGGCGACGGCGGCCAGCTCGTGCATCCGCGCATGGAGCGCGGCCATGCCGACGCGCTCGGCCCAGTGCTGGCTCTGCCGACCGCGGCTCTGACGCCGCCACCGCGTGACGATGCCGAGCCGATCGCGGAAGCGATCCAGGTCGAGGAAGTCGAGCGCGCATAGCCCGCGTCTATATCGTGCACTAGATTTGGCATTGGGCTGCGCGCGCGCGGCGCAGCCACAAGAGCGGTCAGTTGCTGCGAGGACCGATGACCGACTTCAATCCCGGGCCGTGGACCGCGAATCTCACCCCGCTCAATGCTGACCTCAGCATCGACGTCGAAGCCTATCTCGCACACGTCCGCTGGCTGCTCGACGCGGGCAGCGCGGGCGTCGCGGCGCTCGGCACGACGGGCGAAGCCAATTCCTTCTCGCTGACGGAGCGTCTCGGTCTGATCGCCGTCTTGGCGAAAAGCGGCATCGAACGCGAGCGCCTTGTCATCGGCACGGGCTGTTGCGCGCAACCCGACACGATCGCTCTCACCCGCGCCGTGCTCGACGCGGGTTACACTAACGTGCTGATGCTGCCGCCGTTCTACTACAAGGGCGTTTCCGAAGAAGGCGTCTTCCGCGCCTATGCGCAGGTGATTGAGAGCATCGGCGACACGCGCCTGCGCGTTCTGGTCTATGATTTCCCGCAAATGACCGGCCTGAAGATCAGCACAGCGCTACTGGGTCGGCTACAGAGCGCATTCAGGGGCGTTGTGGTCGGCGTGAAGAATTCCTCCGGCGATTGGTTGGCCATGGAAGCTGCCACGAAAGAGCTGCCCGGCTTTCTGGTGTTCGCCGGCTCGGAACAATTCCTGTTGCCCACGCTGCGCGCAGGCGGTCCAGGCTGCATCTCGGCAACCGCCAACGTCACCATCCGCGGACTGGCGAACCTGATGCGGCATTGGCGCGATCCCGACGCCAGCGCGCGGCAGGAAGGGGTCACGCGAACCCGGCTCATGCTGCAGCAATATCCCGCCGTGCCGGCGCTGAAAGAGATCATGGCGCACGCAACCGGGCACGCGGAATGGAAGCGCCTGCGCGCTCCGCTGATCAACCTTTCGCCCGATGACGCGATTCGTTTGCTCAACCAGGCGACCGCTGCGGGTCTTGTCGACGACTTGCGCGCATGACGCGTTACGGCGATCGCGCCAGCCTTTACATCGCAGAAGTGCTCGCTAAACGCCTCGCTCGCGCGCATGGCGGCGAAGGTGGATGCGCAGAACACTGCCGACCCAGCGTAGAGACCGCTTTCCGCCGAGGGGAGCTTAGGACTGGAGGCGGCGCGCAGGCTCATTTTTCGAGGGCGCGGCGCCACCGCCGGCTATACCGAGCCGCTGTTGCACGCCTTTCGCGCGAGGGCCAAAGCCGCTTCTCGGCGCTGATGCGCGGGCGCGTTGTGCAGCCGCAGGCGCGCCGCTAGGTTCCCGTCCAATCTCATGCGCCTTCGTCACATCGAAGTTTTTCACGCGATCTATACCAGCGGCAGCATCAACGCCGCTGCTAAGGCGCTCAATGTCTCGCAGCCGTCTCTATCGAAGACGCTGCAGCACGCTGAAGATCAGCTGGGCTTCAAGCTCTTCAAGCGGGTGCGGGGGCGGCTGATCCCGACGGAAGAAGCACATGTCGTCTTCCGCGAGTCGAGCGAGGTCTACGCAAAGATCGAAACGCTGCAGCAAGCCTGCCGCAGCCTGCGCAACGGCGATGCCGGCCACATCCGGCTCGCCGTGCTGCCAGTGGCCGGGCTTGGCGTTGCGCCCGCCGCCATAGCGCGCTTCCGGCGCGACCATCCGGACATCTCGTTCGATATCCAAACCTACCATCACGACGAAGCACTGCGCGCGCTGTTCGACCGCACCAGTGAGATCGCCTTCGTGTTCGATGAGGGCGAGCACCCGCGTCTTAAGACCCTGCATCTCGGCAAAGGCGAGCTTGTCCTGCTCTATCGCCGTGGCGAATTTCGAGGGACTGGCGAACGCATTCCCCTGGCCGCGCTCGCCGGCCGCGACGATTTCATCGGCATCACGGCGAGCGGCCCCGTCGGCGACATTCTGGCGGAGGAATTCTCCCGCCTAAAAGCCGAGGTGCGCGAGGCGGTTTCCGCACACACCTTCTACGTCGCGGCTGCACTCGTGCGCGAGGGAGTCGGCGTCGCCATTGTGGACGAACTCACCGCCCGCGCCATGGCGGATGACACGCTTGAGTTCAAACGGTTGGAACCTGCCGTGAAGTTCGACATTTGCGCCGTGCATCTGGAAGACCGGCCGCCCTCGCACCTGCTGCAAAAATTCATCGGCGAGATGAAAGCGTCGTTCGAGCGGACAGTGGCCTCATAGCTTTGCTTTATAGGGACAAGACGAAACGATAGTGGCGGGCCGGACCCGGGTGCGCACAAGTGGTCTTCATTGCTGCGGATGGAGCCGATTGCGTGATCCCGTCGCCGTATCTTTTGTACGTAGGCGCGGCCCAGGACCCGCTGGCGGTGAAGACCGCACGCGGCGTCGCGCATTGGCGGCCGGAAAAATGCATCGGCGAACGCCGCTTGCATCCCGGCGCGGTCACGCTTGGGCTGGAGCAGCTCAGCTACGAGGAAGCGGCCGCGCGCGGGGCGCGCACTTTAATGATCGGCGTCGCCAATCGCGGCGGCGTGATGAGTTCCGACGACGAAGCCGAGGCGCTCGCTGCTCTGAAAGCGGGCCTCGATGTCGCCTCCGGCTTGCACCAGCGGCTGCGCGACCGCCCAGCCTTGCGCGAAACCGCCGATCGTCTCGGCCGCAAGCTTTACGATGTGCGCGAACCGCCGCCCAACCTGCCGGTCGGCACTGGCGAGCGCCGCCGAGGACGCA
>DASPMA010000046.1:0-3313 GCA_035627335.1 Binatia bacterium | reverse complement strand
GCGTTCGCCGCGCATCGCCCAGGCTGTCGCGCAGAACCTGCATCTCGACATCGATCCGTTCTGGGGCTCCCAGGACGCCGGGTCGGATGGCGTGCGCGCCGCCGCGCGCAAGGTTTCGAGCGCGCTGAATGTGCAACGGCGAGCGACGAGCTACGTGATCGATGTTCAGGTTACAGCACGCGATCCGCAACAGGCGGCCCGCATCGCCAACGCAGTCGTGGAAGAGTATCTGCGCGCGGCAGACGGCGTGCGGATTGCTTCCACCGAGCGCGCCACCAACTGGCTCGGCCAGCGGCTGGCGCAACTCCGCACGAACGTACAGACCAAAGAGGCCGAGGCTGAGGCCTTCCGCGCCGCCACCGGCCTGCTGACGGCAGAAGGCCGTTCGCTGACCGAAGCGCAGACGACGCAGACGCAACAGGCTGTGCTCGCTGCGCGCGCGGACCTCGCAGAACGCGAGGCCCGCCACCGCCAGGTTTTGGCGCTGAGCCGAGGCGGAGGAAGTGTCGCAACCATCGACCAGGCGCTGGAGTCGGAAACCGTCCGCGATCTCCGCCGTCAGGAGGCTGAACTCACGCGCCAACAGGCGGAATACGAAAATACGCTGGGCGAGCGGCACCCGTTCGTGGGGCGCAACAGAGCCGAACTGCAAGATGTCCGCCGACAACTGAGTGCGGAGATCGGGCGTATCGCCGAGCGTTCGCAGAATGACGTCAATGTCGCGCGGGCGCGAGTATCAATGCTCGAAGGCAGCCTCGGCGCGTCGGCGGGACGCTTGGTCAATAACAATGCGGACCAAGTGCGCTTGCGCGAACTCGAACGCGAAGCGGCCGCCGCGCGCGCGGTCTATGAAAGCTTCCTGCAGCGTTGGCACGAGATCGCTGGACAAGGCCAACTCGGCCAGACGTCGGCGCAGATCGTGTCCGAAGCAGAGCCGCCGAACTCTCCGAGCTCCCCTCGCCTGTTGCTCGGCATCGTGCTCGCCCTGCTCGCAGGCTTGATCGCGGGGGCCGTCGCCGGCTTCGCGGCCGAAGCGCTGGACGATACAATCAAGAGCGCGGACGACGTCGAGCAACGGCTGGGCTTGCCCGCCCTCGCCGTGGTGCCGACGGTGGACGCCAAGGCGCTGCGGCTGCTGGCCCCGGAGGACCGCCATCCCGCGGGCTATCTCGTCGAGAAACCGCTCTCTCCTTATGCAGAGGCATTCCGCCTGCTGCGCACGGCGTTGCTGTACGCGGACCTGCAGCGCGATGCGAAGGTGGTCGCCGTCACCTCCGCCCTGCCTGACGAGGGCAAGACCACGTGCTCCTTGAGCCTCGCCCGCGTCGCCGCGCTCGGCGGCCAGCGCGTCGCGGTCGTCGATTGCGACCTGCGCCGGCGCGCGCTCAATCGCGTGCTGAACATCCATCCGCGTGCAGGGCTAATCGAGGTTCTGTCAGGCCAACGTTCGTGGCGCGACGTGTGCGGTGTCGATGAGCCCAGCGGAGCGCATGTCATTCCGCTTGCGGAAACGGCGCTGACGCCGCGCGACATGTTCAGTTTGCCGGCGATGGAGGACCTGCTCCAGGATCTGCGCAGCCACTATGACCTCATCATCCTGGATTGCGCGCCGGTGCTGGTGGCGGCGGATGCGCGGCTGGTGGTCGGTCAAGCGGACACCGCCATCTTAGTCGCGCGCTGGCGCAAGACGCGCATCCGCGAGGCCGAAGACGCAGTGCGTCAGCTCGTGCCAGCCGGGGCCAAGGTCCTGGGCGTCGCCATCAACGGCTTCGATCCGCACGCGCCGGGATGGAAGCCCTACCCGCCTTATTATGCGCACGCCTATTACGCAGAAGCCGCGTGAGCCGGAGAGATGATCGACGAAGGCTCGCGCCTCTTGCCGGCAGCGGCGCTCTATCCGACGACAGCGCTCGCCGTGCTGACGCTCGCCTACGCGTTGACGCGCACACAGCACTTAACCGGCCGATTCCTGATCTTCATCATTTGGCTCCGCTACATGATGCAGGTCTTTCCGGATGTGACGCACCCGCCGAACTTCGCGGGCTTCAGCCTCAATGCATGGGCGTCGCTGGCGGTTTGCGGGCTTGGCGGCCTTGTCGTCTCGCATCGGTTGCGGGTGATTGGACGTTTGCCGATCGTGATGGCCCTGTTGGGCGTGATCGTCTTAAGCGGGCTTATCAACGGCGCTTATGCGGGCATTGGCGAAACGCTGCTGAAGTGGGGCTACTTCTTCGTCGTCGCTCTCTGCCTCTACGACTGCGTTCAGCGTGATGGGGACGCCCGCATTCTTGGGCCGCTTCTCTGGGCGTTCGCGCCGCCGCTCCTGCTCCAGGCGGCCTCTGTAGCGCTGGGCATCGGCAAGGCGAGCGAAGGCGACGGCTCGGTGAGCTTCGTCGGCGGCTTAGCCATGAAGCGGCCTTCTCGATGGTTCTTGTCACCTGCTTTGCGGTAGCGAGCTTTGCGCCGCGTCTGCATCCGGTGCTGCGCGTTGGCTTACTCACGGCGTGCGTGGTCGGCATTTTCGCGGCGAACTACCGCACCTCCCTGATTGCGCTGGCCCCGTTGGCGATCGGCTTCTTCACGTTCAGCACAGCGCGCAGCTTCACCTCTCGCCAGCGCATGTTTGTTGGCGCGGCGACGCTCATTGGAGCGATCGGCGTTACGCTTGTCGCCGCGTGGGCGCTGCGCGAACGGATGGCGGATATAGCCATCGCGGCCGGCGATGACGCGATCTTGAAACCGCCGGGCGAGTTCAATGAGACCGAGCGCGCGCTGTTCTCGGGGCGCATTTATCTTTGGAGCAGTTATCTCCACGCCTACCTGGGGGGCGACGACCTGCGGATTCTGTTTGGTTTTGGCCCCGACGCTTGGATTGGCGTTTTCTCCAAGTACGCTCACAACACCGTCATTTCCTATCTCTACGAGTTCGGCCTCTTCGGCGCCCTGCTGATCGTATGCGTTTGGATCGGCATGCTCATGCGTGCGCGCGCCATTTCCGACCCGTGGCTACGCGGCCAAATGCTGTTCGCGCATGCAGGTTTCATCATTCTGAATTTCGCCACCATGCCCCACTGGCAACTCGAGGGGCTTATCCTCTACGGCCTTCTCTGTGGCTACACGATCGCGCTCACCAGCCGCGCACGCGTCTCGCGAAGCTATCGGCCGAACGTGATCCCGCTCGCGGCGCTGCCTCAACGCCCGGCCTCGGGTGGTCAGGCATGACGACGCCGCTCCGACCAACCAAGGATGCACGGCTGATCGCCTCGGACATTTGCCGGCTCGGGCTTGGCGATGTGCGCCTCGACGAGGATCT
>DASPMA010000045.1:0-6354 GCA_035627335.1 Binatia bacterium | reverse complement strand
CCGTCGTGCTCGAGCGAGATCGGCGGATAGAAGACGCCGGCGCGTGCGGAGAAGCGCCAGCCTGGGCTCGGCGCCCCGCGATAGGTGACGTAGGCTTCGACGACATCGACGAGCGGCTCGAGCTGCGTGTCTGCTTCGAGGGTCAGGTAACCGTCGAGATTCCAGCCGAGCTGCGGGCGCCAGAGCACAATGCCGCGCGCCAGGCTTTCGACGTCCTCTTCGCCGCCAAAGCGCGTTTTGCCGTAGCCTTCTTGGATCCAGGAGTCCTCGCCGTTGACGGCTGCCATTCTGAACTCGATGAAGCCGCGCAGATCGTCGCCTTCGTCGGCGCTTGCGGCGCCGGCGGGCGTAACGATGCTTACAATAGCAAGCCCCAGCGCAGCGCGCGCGAGCATCGGCCTCTCCGCGATGCGGGACCTTGGCGCAGGCGCTCTTTCGATTTGGTCAATGGCCGTTCACCAAAGCTGTCATTGCCGCTTCGGCGCGCCAGGTGCGGCGCCGGGCCTATCCCGGCGAGCGCGTTGAACGGGACTTGGTCTCAGTCTGTAAAAAAGTCGTTCGGCAGTTCGTCGAACAGGTCGCGGCCTTCCAGTTCATCGGTGATGTTGGTCTGGTCATCGGCGTTGTTCGCACCTTCGAGGCCCGGCGTCTCGTAGAACGGATTGCCGAACAACGGGAAGGTCGCCGTACCTTGCCCCGTTTCATAGCGGCCACGCCAGGTGAACGGCTCGGACACCGTGCCGTCGGCGAAGAATTCGACAGCTTTGCCTGGCTCATTCAGTTCGATCACTTGTCCGTTCGGCAGCGTGAACGAGCAGCGACCTTCGTCCAGAATGCCGAACATGCGCCCGTCGATCAGCAAGAAGTCGACGATGGTGCCGCGCACGCCGATGGTGGCGACGGGCGTGCGTACTTGATAGCTGCGCGGGTCTTGTTGGCCGGAGACGAAGCGCAACGCGCCGGCGGTCAAGCCAACAGCGACATCGCCAGTGGAGCGGTTGGGATCGTAGACGAAGCGATCGAGCGTGATTTCCGAGCGGGGTCCGACGCTCAGAGTCGTCTGATCGGCGAACAGCAATTGCGCGACGCTGTTGGCGCCGGTGCGGATGCGGTCGTTCTGCAGCACGGGGTTTCCGGTCGCCAGCGTGCGTTCTTGCGCACCCTGTGCCGCAGTCACCTGATTGCGCACGGCGGAAGCGGCGCCGATCCGGTTGCCCGTTTGGGCAAGGGCGGGAGGGGACACGGCCAGCGTTGCAAAAGCCGCGCTGAAGGCGATGATCGTTCGCCGCATGGGCTCGATCCTTTCTGAGACGAGCTGAAGCGTTGCTGAATGCTACGAGCACTGGCGCACGCTGGCAACGGCAAGTGCAAATGAGCGGCGGTTCCGGGCCGAATTCGCCCCAATGGGGCGGAAACGCTTGAAGTGCGCGCGTGAACCGCCTTTACTGAGGTCTGCTTCAGAACGGGCACTGGCGTCGGGGACACTCAAAATGGCGCTTAAGCGGAAAATCGGAAGCCTTTGCCGCGCGCTTCTCTTGGCCGCGAGTGTAACGGCGCTGACAGTTGGCGCGGCGCAGCCGCAGGACTTGGCCGATCTCAATCGGCAAATCCTCGAAAACCCGCAGGATGTTTCGCTCAATCTACGGTACGCGCGCGCAGCCGAAGAAGCGGGGCAACCGAGGCTCGCGCTGGTCGCATACGAGCGCATCCTGATCAACGATCCAGGCAACGAAGAAGCGCGCCGCGGTTATGAGCGCATTAGGCGCTTGATCGAGCCTGCATACACCACCACCCGTATCGAAGTAGGCGTGCGCTGGGATTCCAACCCACTCAACTTGGAAGCCGATGAAGAAGAAGCGGCGACGATCTATGCGCGCGGCACGCTGGTCGACGAGCGCGGCATGGGCGGCATGCGTTGGCGTTCTATTGTGGACGCCGAGGTGGAGCACACACCGGATATCGAGGAACTCGACTACGCTTTCCTGGGCGCGCAGACCGGACCGCTGATGCGCGCAGGTCCGCACATGGCTGTACTTCCGGCAGTCGGTGCGGGCGTCTCGAGCCTCGACGGCGCTTATTATTTCAGCGAAGCGAATCTCGGCGTCACGCTTGAAGGACGCGGCGACAGTTTCTCATATTGGGCGCGTCTCCGTGGCGGCTGGCGCGACTACAGCGACGAATCCACTGCCGACAACGGACCCTATGCCGAATTGATCGGCGGCGTCACCGCGCCGCGATTCCTGAGCGAACGTGGGACGCTGGTCGTGGTGCCATGGGCGCGCTGGAGCGACATTGAGGGCAGTGCATTCGATTTCTTCGATGAATACGTGCCTGGCCAATACACCGAATACGGCGTCGAGGCGGAATACAGGCATCGCTTGACCGACCATCTCGCCGTTGGCGCCGGCATTCGCGCGCGCGAGCGCGACTATGACAACACCACCATCATGTTCGGCTCGGACACACGCAGCGACACGTACGTTGCGCCGAACGCGAGCGTAACGTTGACCAACGTGCTGCCGTGCTCCTGCGACGTGCGGGCGCGTTATCAGCATCGTGAGAACGACTCCAACGATCCGTTCTCCGACTACGAGGCCGATCAGGTCCAGTTGTCGTTCATCGCGCGGCTCTAAGACCTATTTCTGCTCAAATTCATAGACGCCGTCCCAGTCTTCCGCGCGCACGGAAGAGAGGCGATCGAGCCGAAGCTCGAAGGCGCTGTAGAGTTTTTGCATCGGCGCCGGCGCCGATCGCTGGAGCGAGGAAAGCAATGCGCGGGCGCTTTGCCATTGCGCGGCGCGATAAGCGCCGAGGAAGCCGTGATGCTCCGGCGCTGGCGACATCTCGCCGGGTAGCAGCGTATAGATGCGTGACGGCGCCTTGCGCCCCTTCACGCGCACGAGATCAACTTCCACAAACGCCAGATCTGGGACGCGCTTGACCGTGTCCTCGCCGATCAAGACCATAAGCCCATAGACTTTGGTCAGGCCTTCAAGGCGCGAAGTGATGTTTACCGTGTCGCCGATCGCCGAATAATCGAAGTGACGTTCCGAGCCGAGATTGCCGACGCAGCATTCGCCGGAATTGATGCCGATGCCGATTGCCACGTCGGTGAACGGCCGGCCCGCAGCTTCGGCCTCGGCGCGCCAGATGACGTTCAGTTCGCGCACCTTTGCATCCATCAGCAGCGCGACGTTGCAGGCGCGCCGCGCGTGCTCAGGATCGTCCAGCGGCGCGTTCCAAAACGCCATGATGGAATCGCCCATATATTTGTCGATGGTGCCGCCGTGTTCGATGATGATGTCGCTGAGAGGGGTGAGAAAGCTGTTGATAAAGGCGGTGAGCTGCTCGGCGTTCATAGCTTCCGCGATGGTGGTGAAATTGCGCACGTCGGAAACGAGCACGGTGAGATCGCGCACTTCGCCGCCGAGTTTCAGCAGCTCCGGGTTGGCCGTCAGCTGCTTGACCACGTTCGGCGCGACGTATTGGCTGAAGGCCCGCCTGATCTCAGCGCGCTGCAGCTCCGCGCGGCGATAAAGATACGTGGCGGAGCCCGCGGTGAAAACAAAGGCAGAGGCAGCGGGAAATACGGGGTCGAACAGATAACGGGCATGGACGAACAGCAGCACGCCGGCCACGCAAATCACGCCGATCACGACAAGCCCGAGCGCAGTGCTCACGGCAGCGTTGGTGCGCGGCGCGACGACCGCGATCAGCAACACAGCGAGCACGCCGATCAGCCACTCGAGCCCCGGCGCGAAATCCGGTCGCTTCAGGAACCGCCCTGACAGCATCTGCTCCAGCACTTGTTGGTGTACTTCGGCGCCTGGGATGGAAGCGTCTAGCGGCGTCGCGCGCAAGTCGAGCAGGCCAGGCGCCGTGGCGCCGATCAATACGATCCGGCCGCTCACTTCGTTGGGATCGAGTTCGCCGCTGATCACCGTTGCTGCGGAGATGTAGCGCTCCGGCGCGCTGGGGCGGAAATGTATCCAGATGTTGCTGTTCGCATCGGTTGGCACGGTGAAGTCGCCGACCCGTACTTCGTTGACGCCAGTGTGTTGTCCAAACGCCGTAGCGCCGCTCGCATTCGAAGAGCGCACGATGTAGGTCGATGCAGCCTGCGCCACCCGCAGCGCCTCGAGCGTCAGGGAGGGAGCGATCGTGTCGCCTTGCCGCGCCAGGAGCGGGACGCGGCGGATCACCTGATCGCGGTCGGGAAGCCAGTTGATGAAACCTAGGCCGTGCGCCGCCTCGGTGAGCGCGGGCAAACTCCCCGAATAGGCGCTGAAGCGCGCCAGGAAAGGCAGCGGATCGTCGCCGGCGCTTGCAAAACCGGCTTTGGCTGGAAACGCTGCTTCGCCTTCGTGATGCAACACCGCAGCGAGCACCGTGGGGTTGCGGGCCAGCGCCTCGGCGAATGCGCTGTCGTGCGTGGGCCACCTTGCGATCACCGGGCGCAATGCCCGGCTTCGCGCAGGGGGAAGCCACGAAAGCATCTGCTCCGGCGAGGTGCGGTCGGCCTCCGCAAACATGACGTCGAACACAATGGCTGCCGCCCCGGCCGCGCCGAGCTCGTCAGTGAGCTGTGCGATCGTGGAGCGCGGCCAGGGCCATTGGCCAAGCTGCTGCAGCGACGTTTCGTCTATGGCGACGACGCGCACAGGGCCATCCGCCCATTGGGGCGCCGGCGCAAGGCGTTGATAGCCGTCGAACGCGAACGCGCGCAGCGACTGAAGCAAAACCGGCTGCGCGAAGAACATGGTGCTCGCGGCCGCAAGAAACGCCACGACAAACAGCCAGTAGAGCCGGGGGATTCCGGTAGGCTTGCGAAACCGTTCGATGAGCGCGTTCAGCACTGCGAAGTCCCCGCGGCTCATCTGTCCCGACAGGCGGCGAGCATGGCGGAACGAGTAAGCCGCGCGCAACTGGCTGCAGTCCTCGCCCTGTTTGGGGACCTGGTTGTTGGCGCTTCGTCGCCGGGCTGCAGCAATATATCGCTTTTCGATAAAAAGTGCTTGACCGCCGACCGGGCTTATTGAATGTCGATATGGATTGAAGTTTCGGGACCCGGCCCTCCACGGGCCGGTCTTTAAGCGGGGCGGACATGCTGCAGATCGAAAATCTCACCCATCGCTATCCCAACGGGGTTGTCGCGCTGGACAATGTGAATTTGTCTATTGGGACCGGAATGTTTGGCCTCCTGGGCCCCAACGGCGCCGGTAAGTCGACGCTGATGCGGGTGGTGGCGACCTTGCAGACGCCGAGTTCGGGCAGCGTCCGCTTCGGCGACATCGACGTGACCCGCCAGCCGGATCGGCTGCGCCAGACGCTTGGCTACCTGCCGCAGGATTTCGGCGTCTATCCGCGCGTCAGCGCCGAAGCAATGCTCGATCATCTAGCCGTGCTCAAGGGCATCACCAATGGCAGGGAGCGGCGCGAAACCGTGCACGCGCTCTTGAACCAGGTGAACCTTTGGAAGGTGCGCAAGAAAGCGCTTGCCGGTTACTCCGGCGGCATGCGCCAACGCTTCGGCATTGCCCAAGCGCTGATCGGCCAGCCGAAGCTTGTCATCGTCGACGAACCCACCGCCGGTCTGGATCCCGAAGAACGCAATCGGTTTCTCAATCTGCTCGCCGCCATTGGCGATGAAGTCGTAGTGATCCTCTCGACGCACATCGTCGAAGACGTAAGCCAGCTCTGTTCGAGGATGGCGATCCTCGCCGGCGGCAGGGTTGTGAGCGAAGGCGCCCCCGAAGACCTGCGCCAGTCGGTACAGGGCCAGGTATGGCGCACCACGGTCGCACGTGAAGCGCTCGAAGCCGTGCGCCAACAACACAGTGTGATTTCCGAACGCCTGGTCGGCGGCCGCACCGTGATCCACGTGCTTTCGCCCAGCCAGCCCGGCGCCGACTTCGCGCCGGTCGAGGGCGGGCTTGAGGACGTTTATTTCTCCAAAATCGCCGCCTCGCGCGCCGCTGCCTGAGCGGAGACAGAAACCATGTTCGCAAACATCGCCGGATTCGAACTCCGCTATCAGCTCAAGAGCCCGGTGCTCTGGATCGTCTTTCTGCTGTTCTTTCTGCTGACGTTTTTCGCCGTCGTCAGCGACAACGTCTCGATCGGCGGCGCGGGCGGAAACGTGCACGAGAACAGCCCGTTCTCTATCATCATGTCCACGGCGGTGATGTCGATCTTCGCCCAGTTCGTCGTCGTCGCCTTCGTGGCGAACGTCATCCTGCGCGACGTTGAGACCGGCTTTGGTCCGATCATCCAGTCCACGCGCATGGGCAAATTTGACTATTTGTTCGGCCGCTTCGCCGGCGCCTTCATCGCTAGCATGATCGCGCTGGCGGC
>DASPMA010000044.1:0-3344 GCA_035627335.1 Binatia bacterium | reverse complement strand
GCAATGGCGGCAATTATGGCGCGGCCGGCGGGCTCTCCGGCGGCGCGGCGGGTTTCGCCGTGCGCAAGAATGGGCACACCGTCACGGTCACTAATAACGGCACGATTACGGGAACGGTCGGCTAGCCTTGCTCCTGCCGTCCCTCTCAGGCATAAGCCCCGGCCTGGACCGGCGCGCGAGAAGGCGCGGCCGTATTTTCCGCCATGCCTAGCGTCTCGTACCGCCCGGCAGCGGCGGCGGGGACGTCCGCCTTCGCCGAGGCTTCGGCGGGACAAGGGCATAGGAGTTTAGCTCAGCTGGTAGAGCGACGGTCTCCAAAACCGTAGGTCGTGGGTTCGAGTCCCTCAACTCCTGCCATCCAGCCCTTGCCGGCGCCCATCGCCGGTCCGATGTGAACGCGAAGGAAGTGAAAGAGCAGATGTCGATGGATGCGGCCGATCAAGACTCAGAACCACGGCGCAAGGGCGGAGGTCCGTTCCGCTTTATCGGCGAAGTGCGCGCCGAGGGGCGCAAGGTCACCTGGGCGACGCGTCAGGAAGTGACGGTGTCGACCATCATGGTGCTGATCATGGGCGTCGCGGCGGCGGTCTTCTTCTTCCTCGTCGACTCGCTGCTGCGTCTGATCATCAGCTTCCTGCTCAATTTCTGAAGATGTCCCCCATGGCCGAAGCTCAAGACCCTGAAGTCGCCACGCCGCAGCCGCGCTATTCCGGCAAGGCCAAGTGGTACATTGTCCACGCTTATTCGAACTTCGAAGCGAAGGTCGCCGAAGCGATCCGCGAACAGGCCGGACGCCAGGGCCTCGAGGAGCAGTTCGAAGACATCCAGGTGCCCACCGAGGAAGTCACCGAAGTGGTGCGCGGCGCCAAGAAAGTGCGCCAGCACCGGCACTTTCCCGGCTACGTGCTGGTGAAAATGGAGATGACCGACGAGGCCTATCACCTCGTCAAGAACACGCCGAAAGTCACCGGCTTTCTCGGCACGCAGAACAAGCCGCAGCCGGTCAGCGACCGCGAAGTCGAGCGCATTCTGGGCCGCGTCGCCGAAGTCGGCGCCGCCAAGCCGCGCAACCTCATCCATTACGAAACCGGCGAACGCGTGCGCGTGTCCGACGGGCCATTCCAAAGCTTCGAGGGCCTTGTGTCCGAGGTCGATGAAGAACGCGGGCGCCTCAAGGTCGCGGTGATGATCTTCGGCCGCGAAACGCCGGTCGATCTTGAATACAGCCAGGTCGAGAAGCTGCGCTAGTGGCGCTAGGGACTGGGGACTAGGGACGAGAAAGCACTCGAGGCCATCGCGCCGTAGTTCCTCATCCCTCATCCCTCGTCCCGATGACCAAGTCCGCCAGTTCGTGGCGAATGTCCGTCTGCTCATCGGTGACGATGATCGCCTCTGACATGAGCGCTGCGTAGAAGAGGTACGCGCGCCTGCGCGCGGCATCCGGCGCGTGACCGCGTTCGGCGAAGAGCTTCGCGTAATAGAGCAGGCGTTGATGATCGATCAGCTGCACGGCGTGCGCGGCTTCTTCGTCGCGCCGCGCCCAGAACCGAATGGCCATCTCGATCGCGGCGGCGCGCTTTGCTTTTGGCCCCGAGTAGGGGAGCGCAAGGGTTCGCCTGAGCTTCTCGCCGGCATCCGCCGCTTCGCGCTCGATGCGGTCGCCGACCTGATAAGTCGCGGCCTTGCGCCATTGCTTCAGCATCGCCTTGTGCAGCGCGTCGCGGTCCTTGAAGTGCCAGTAGAAGCTGCCGCGGGTGACGCCGAGCCGCTTGGCCAGGGGATCGACACGCACCGCATCGATGCCGCCTTCCGCAAGCAGATCGAACGCCGCTTCCACCCAGGCCGACGCGTCCAGCGGCGTTGCCGGCGCAGGCGCTTTGGGTGCTGCTCGGGCAGGCGTGGGTTTGGCGCGATGTTGCAGGGAGACCACCGTAATTCCAATTACGTTACGTGAGGGTCAGGCTTGTGGACAAGCGCCACCGGGAGGATCACCATACACCTGTGTATGGCAGGGCAAAAGACCCTGCGTGCGCGGGAGGGATCAATGGCAAATCATCGCGATCGTTTCGGCGCGCGTTTTGGCGCGGTGTTGGGAGCTGTGCTCGGGATCGGCGTGCTGTCGTCGGCCGCGTGGGCGCAGGATGGGGCGGTCGGCGCCGCCGAGGAAGAGGTCATCGTCACCGCGCTGAAGCACGGCGAACGCAACGTGCAGGACGTGCCGGTCGCCGTTACTGCGTTCGGCGAAGCACAACTCGAGGCGCTCAATTATCGCGATCTGCAGAGCCTCACCTATGTGATGCCCAACGTGCAGCTGGAAGACATTGGCACCGCTCGCGGCGTGGCGAACTTCTCGATCCGGGGTGTGGGGATTAACAGCTCAATTCCGTCCATCGATCCCACAGTCGGTGTGTTCGTGGATGGCATGTATCTTGGCATCAATGCCGGCGTCCTCTCGGACAATTTCGACTTGGCGGGCATCGAGGTCCTGCGCGGGCCTCAAGGCGTTCTGTTCGGCCGCAACGTCACCGGCGGCGCGGTGATCATCCGCACCGCGGCGCCAAGCGACGAGTTCGAAGTCAGCGGCGGCCTCGCCTACGAGGGGGGCGGCTCCGCGCCCAATTACATTGCCGACCTCGCGGTCAACGTGCCGCTGATGCCGGGCGTGCTGGCCGCGCGGTTCTCAACTTACTACAACGAGGATGAGGGCTGGTTCGAGAACCTCCATGACGGCTCGGATTTCGGCGGCGGCGAGCAGAGCATTTATCGCGGCGCCATCCGGCTGACGCCAAACAACGATCTGGAATTGCTGCTGCGGGTTGAGCAAGGCTCAGGCGACGGCGATGGTCCGGCCGCGCAAAACCATGGCCTCTACTCGCGCGACTCGTTCGACTTCTCGGTCAACAACCGCGGGTACGGCTCCGGTGATTGGGAGCAGGCGATCTTCGAAACGAATTGGGACGTTGGGTTCGGCGACGGCACCATCACGAATATCCTGGGTTGGCGTCAGTACGAGGGGTTGTCGAGCGGGGATATCGACGCGACTGGCGCCACGATGGCGCCGCTGACCGCAGCCGTGAACGGCACGGCGTTCCACTCGCGCGCGGTCAACGAGCAGGAGCAGTGGAGCAACGAACTGCGCTATGCTGGCACGTTCGGTCCGGTTGACATCGTGGCGGGCCACTACATGTTCGAGCAGGAGCTCTTCTACATCGAAGAGCGCTTCCTGTTCGCGGGTTTCCTTCCGACAGCCGGCCCGCTCACCTACAATGTGGCCGCACCGTTCTATATCAACCGGGTCGGCGGCGGCGACGGCGAATTCTCAACCTGGGGCGCGTTCGCCAATG
>DASPMA010000043.1:0-4425 GCA_035627335.1 Binatia bacterium | reverse complement strand
CGGCAGACGCCGTACTCGACTCGATCGCACCGCCGGCGCGGCAATCGCAGCCGCGCGCGCACTCTGTTGCGGTCGACGACGAACCGAGTTTCGACGAACACCTCGACACAGCGACACGCGAGCCCAACGCGGCGCCGCGGGCCGAACCGACACGCGCGGAGCAAGCGCCAGAAAAATCCCCGGCGAGCAACCCGGGCGAACCTGCGGACTCATTGCTCGGCGCCGAAGTCGAGCCGGTGGCGCCGCCCGCGCAGCAAGTCGCTGCGGAGCAAACGGCCTCTCCTCTCTTCGTACAGCTGATCACGGCGGCGCCCGCGCAACACGCCGAGCCGCAACAGCAAACGGCGGTTCCGAGCAATGCGCAGGGCGCGCCGAGTGCGCCAGCACAACCTGCGCCGCCCGCGCCGATGCAGATTGCGGCGAACACACAGGACGCGCCCGCGTCTGCGCCAAGCGGCGTGACAACGCCTGTGTCAAAGCCGCTCGCAACGGGCGACGACTCAAGTGCGAAGAGCGTGGCGCCGGCCGTCGCCCCAGCGCAAACCGCGCCAGCAGCCGCGCCTGTGCAGACAGGGCCGGCTTTCCCTGCTCCGGTTGCCGCCGCGCCAGCGGCGCCGGCCACGCAGAGCACAGAGGCTGCGCTTAAGGCGGCTGCGCCTGTTCAAATGCAATCCACGCCTGAACATGGTGTGCGTCAGCCGAAATCGGCGGCGCCGGTAGAAGGCGATGGAAACCCTGAGGCTCCAGCAACGCCGGGTCGCGCCGCGGCGCCGATGACGACGGCTGCGCCGCGTACAAACGCAAAGGCGACGGCGCCGCCCAACACAGCCGCGAAAGAAGCCGCTGCATTCTCAACCTTCCTGGACGCGCCGGAGGCCGCGCCGCAACAACAGACATCAGCCACGCCGACGAGTTCGGCAGCGTCTTCAAATCACACACAGCACGCGGCGGCCGAACACAGCGCGCGCGCCGCGCCGGCGGCGCAGGTGGCGCGCGAGATCGTTCGCAGGTTTGACAGCGGCAATACGCGCTTCGAGCTGCGGCTCGATCCGCCGGAAATGGGCCGCGTCGAAGTACGGCTGGATGTATCGCGCGATCATCGCGTTACGGCGGTCATCGCCGCAGACAGTCCGCAAGCGCTGACAGAACTGGCGCGGCATGCGCGCGACCTGGAGCAGATGCTGCAAGGCGCGGGGCTGGAGCTCGGCGACAACGGGCTCTCGTTCGATTTGCGCCAGGGCAGCGAGCGCGCCGAGACGGCCGAGTTCAGCGACGCCATCGGTGAACGTGCATCGCAACTTGAAGACACAGCGCCTGTCGCTGCACGGCCGCTTGGATACGAGCGTTGGCGCGGCGTTCGTGTGGACGTGATGGTGTAAGATGCCGATCGATCCCGTCTCTCTCGCCAACCAGACCGCGCAGGACACGAGCGCCCGCACGCGGCTCTCGGACAATTACGACACCTTTCTGGTGCTTCTTACGGCGCAACTGCAGAACCAGGATCCGCTCGCGCCGATGGATTCGACGCAGTTCACGCAGCAGCTGGTGCAGTTCAGCCAAGTCGAACAACAGATCCGCACCAATGAGCAGCTCACCGGCCTCGTCGCGCAATACCAGGCCGCCTCTGCCGGCGCCGCCCTCTCCTATCTCGGCAAGGATGCGATTATCGAGGCCAACGAGACGTATCTCGCGGGCGGCGAAGCGAACTGGGCGTATCGCCTGCCGGATTCGGCAACGTCCATGACGGTAACGATCAAGGATTCGAGCGGACGCACAGTCTATGAAACGACGACAGCGCCGCGCGGGGCGGGTGAGCACTTGTTCACCTGGGATGGCGAGAAGACGGACGGCGAGACCGCGCCCGACGGCGTCTACACCATTCACATCGAAGCAATAGGAGCGGACGGCGAGGAGATGACGCCGACCGTCAATGTCCGCGAAAGAATTATGGGCGTCGATTTTTCGGGATCGACGCCTGTCGTGATCACGCCGTCCGGCACGCGCGAATTGGGATCAATTCGCTCCGTGCTCGACAACGGCTGAGAACAAGCGCCGGCCGAACGCCGGCGCTCACCGCGCAGAAGCGCTCCATCGTTTGAACTTGTTACGCCGTGGCGGGGGACGCGCACGGCGATGGAGCTAGACAGATGTCTATCTATACCGCCCTGCGCGCGGGGGTTTCTGGCCTCACCGCCAATTCGAGCGCGCTGGCCGTGATTTCCGACAACATCGCCAACGTGAACACGGTCGGCTACAAGCGCTCCGGCGTGGACTTCAGCGCGCTCGTCAACGCGCAGAACGCCAATACGACATACAATGCAGGCGGCGTGCTGCCGCTGGTGCGCCAGCAGGTTTCGCTGCAGGGCTCGCTGGAGCAGTCACGTTCAACGACAGACCTTGCAATTTCGGGCGACGGCTTCTTCATCGTCTCGCCGAACAACCAGCAGCTCTCCAACGGGGGCAGCGTGCTCTTCTCGCGCGCCGGCTCGTTCACGATCGACGCGGACGGCTACATGGTGAACGCGCAGGGGCTGTTTCTGCAGGGCTGGCCGGTAGGCGCGGACGGCAGCGTCACCTCCTCGCCCACTTCGCTGTCGGCGATCGAGCCGGTAAACATTTCCGGCGTCGGCGGCTTGGCTGAACCGACGGAAAATGTCGGCCTCAACGCCAATCTGAATTCCGGGCAGGCCGACTATGCGGGTGCGCAAGGCGCTTATGACGTCGGCGATCTCGCCACCGGCACGATCACGCCGCACTTCGAAAGCTCCTTGGAAATCTTCGACAGTTTGGGCGCGCCGCGCACAATCGCCTTCGGCTTCCTCAAGACCGGTCCGAACACCTGGCGCGTGGAGGCCTATGCGCGTCCAAACACCAGCATCACCAACGGGGCGGTCAATGGCGGCGTGCTCGCAGCGGGCATACTGACATTCAACACCGATGGCACCGTCGCCAACGTCGCCACGCACGGCACGCCCTCCACCGTTCAGAGCATCGCCGCGGCGTTCAATGTCGACTGGGCGGCCTCGACCGGTGCGGCCGACCAGCCTGTAACCCTCGACCTGGCAACCGGCATGACGCAGTTCGCCAATAGCTTTGGCGTCACTAGCGTTACCGCCGACGGCGTGCCGCCGGGCGACCTCGTGGGCCTGGTGCTCGAAGGCGACGGCTTTCTCACCGCCCAGTTCTCCAACGGCCGGGCGCGCGCGCTTTACCAGATCCCGCTGGCGACCTTCTTAAATCCTAACGGACTGAAAGCAGATGTCGGCGGCGCCTTCCGCACTACGCTGGAGTCCGGCCTCTACAATATCAACGCCTCGAACGCGGGCGGCGCCGGCCGGATCGTTTCGGGCGCGCTCGAAGCCTCCAACGTCGACCTAGCGGCGGAGTTCACGAACCTCATCACCACGCAACGCGCCTATTCGGCGTCTTCGCGCATCATCACCACCGCCGATGAAATGCTCGAAGAGCTATTGCGCGTGAAGCGCTAGAACTAGGAGGCGGGTAAGAAACGAGTAAGAGAAAGCGTGTTCTAATTCGGTACAAACGCGTGTCTTCGATTCGCGTGCGCTCTTAGTCGTTTCTTAGCCCGTCCGATCTATAGTCCTCCTCGATAATGAGGAGAAAGGCGCTATGCAGAAGCAACGCCGCTATGATGGGGTGGTGATGGGTCCTGACGGGAATCCCCTCACGCTTGACGATTTGCCGCCGCCCGGCACGACCCGTTGGGTCATCCGCCGCAAGGCAGAAGTGGTCGCCGCTGTCCGCGGCGGGCTGCTGACGCTCGAAGATGCGTGCGCGCGCTATGGCTTGTCGGAAGAAGAATTCGACGGCTGGCGCAAGTCGATCGAAAAGCACGGCCTGCCGGGCCTCCGCACGACCCGCATCCAGCACTATCGCGCGGCCGGCGTCTAAGACGCCGCGCCGTCGCGACGGCTTTCCGCACTGCTCAAAAGCCCTCGCCTGGCGCGAGGGCTTTTGCGCGTGCGGACCGTTTAACCATTGTTTCACGCCCGGCCCGGCAATTTCTGCCGACCGGTGAGAATTGCCCAGGTGATTCTGGGGCTTGCCGCATGTGCAGAGGCGGGCGTGAACGGCTTTTCTCAATTGCTGCTCAAGGCTGGGCCGACGCGATTGTTCGCGGCGCTGGGCATTGCCGCGGTGGTGGCGGCGCTGCTCTTTACACTCGTGTTCCGCATCGGCGGGGAAGAGAAGGCGCTGCTGTTCGCCGGCGTCGACATGCGCGAGGCGGGCGAGATTTCGCAGCGGCTCGAGGCGGCGGACATTCCGTTCGAACTGCGCGGCGACGGCTCCTCCATTTTCGTAGCGCGCTCGCGCGTCTTGGAAGCGCGCATGATGCTCTCAGCCGAGGGCCTGCCTTCGCGCGGCTCGATCGGTTACGAGATTTTCGACGAACCTGACGCGCTG
>DASPMA010000042.1:0-5169 GCA_035627335.1 Binatia bacterium | reverse complement strand
GCGGCAGACCCTCCCGCTCCGAACAAAGAACGCAAACAGCGGCGCTCGCCAGCCACCGCTCGATGTCGGTGCGGTACCCGAGCAGGCGAAGGCGCTCGGTCAGGCCGAACTCAGCGGCTTGCGCCTCGATATGTCCGCGTTCGGGGCCCTCTCCAAGCACAGCAAGCATGGCGTCGGGACACGCGGCGGCCACGTCACGAAACACCGGAAGAAATTCGGCAACGCGCTTGCGCGGTTCCAGCGCCGCCGCCATCACGATGAGCTGGCTTGGACAAACCGCCAACCCCAATTCGCGCGCAAGCTCAGAATGGCTGAAGGCTGCCGCTTCCTTGAACCGCGTCACATCCATCCCGCTCGGCACCACCCGGTGCAGCGCGCGCGAGCCAAGGTTTTCAGCAAGGCAACATTCCTGCATTTTGGGACTAACGCTGACGAATGCGTCCGTCAGAGGCGCCGTCAAACGCTCAACAGTGAGAAACGCCCAGCGCTTGAAACGACGCACGTTGAGGAAGGGCAGGATATGGACGCCATGCACAACTGCCTTCGCGCGCACAAAGCGGCCAGCGAGGCGGCCCAGGATCCCCGCCTTGCTTGTATGCGTATGCACAATGTCCGGCTTCAGAGTCCGCAACGTCCGCACAAGCGACATCAAGGCGATCGCATCGCAAATGGGGTCGATGCGGCGCACCAGGGCGTCAATGCGTATCTGTTCAACGCGCGGATCCAGCCCCGCCAGCATCTCGTCGTGGGCTTCGCGGCCGAAGATCAACGCGACTCTATGCCCCGCGGCGGCCTGAGCGTTGCAGGAGAGCCGCGTATTCTCGTCGGCGCCGCCGCGTATATAGCGCGTGATGACATGCGCTATGGTCAGCTCAGTCGAAATTTCATTGCGCGCTTCCGCGACCGCGCGGCGCGATCGCCGTAACAGATATTCAAGCACCGGATCCCGCGCGGGCTGCCACCATAGGACCGCCGTACGCACGAGTAGCCAGACATCCAGCCATGGCGACCAGTTCTGGATGTACTGCAGGTCGAAATCGGTGCGCCGCCGCAGCGCGTCATCATCGACGACACAACCGCGCGCGCCCCTCACTTGCGCCAGACCCGTCAGGCCCGGCTTGGCGGCGAAGCGGCGACCATAGCGCGTGTCGATCGCCCGAAAGTGAGCGTCATGCGCAACCGCATGCGGCCGCGGGCCAACGATCGACATTTCGCCCTTCAGCACATTGATGAGCTGAGGCAATTCGTCGATCCACAGGCGGCGCAAAATACGACCGGCGCGCGTAACACGCGCATCATCCGGCATTACCTGCGCCACATGAGCGCCGTCCTCGATCACGCTCAACGTGCGGAATTTGATGAGCAAGAACGGACGCCGCCGGAAGCCTCCGCGACGCTGAAGGAAGAAGACCGGCCCGCGCGAGTCCAGTCGGACCGCCATGGCCACAATCAGCAGCGGAACCGTCAGGGCGATGACGGCGGTCAGCGCGAGCAAGATATCCATCGCCCGCTTGACGACTCCGCCGACGGCCACCTTCTTGCGCAACTTGCGCGGTGGCTGCGGTCGCCCAGGATGAATCTGGCGCAAGGGACGAAGGTCTGCCTGAACGCTCCGCGACGTCAGAGTGCCGGCGACGCTCATCCCTCACCTCCCTTTCGCGCGTGTTTTCTACGCGGCGGCGTATGCGTTGAACTCGTACTCGCCGTACCCGGCCCATCTGGCGACGTCGCCGTCGACGCCGTTCACAACGACGCCCAGCAGGCGCGCGCCCGAAGGCGCCAGATGGCGGATCGCGCTTGAGACCTCGCGCACGGATGTCTTGTTCCAGCGGCTCACGAGTACGACCCCGTCGCACTTGGCGGCTAACAGACGCGTATCCGCAACGGCGCCGACCGGGGGGCAATCCAAGATCACCAGATCATAGTGCTCACGCAGCTCATCCAGCAGCTCGTCCATGGCGCTGCCGCTCAACATGTCTGCCGATGCGAATTCACCAGGCGCCGAGGGCAGAATGTGCGCGGGCGTCATGTCATCTGTCCCGGCCACGCTGCGCCAACTGGCCTCGCCGGAAAGAACCTGCCAAAGGCCAATCTCGGGCGCGATGCTCATGATTCCGTTCAGGGCGCAGCGCCGGCTGTCGCAATCGATCAAGATCACCTTTTGCCCGGCGAGCGCCGAGACCCGCGCCAAGCTTAGCGCGCACGTCGTCTTGCCCTCGTTCGGGTTGGGCGAGCTTATCGCGATCACTTTCGCCGGCTGCGCACCGCCGACGAAGCGGAGAGATGTTCGCAGGTTGCGGAACGCCTCGGCATAGGCCGAAAGCTTGCTGTCCGTGAGATAGCCCGCGGGATGGCGCGCTTCGGGAGGCAGCAGGCGTAACGTTCTCGGTGGAATGAACGGCACCGCCGCCAGCGTCATGGCGCCCACACGGCGTTCAAGTTCGTCTCCGCTCGCAACCGGATCGGTGAGCATCTCGACTGCCAGCAGCACCAGGCCCGCGGTGATCACGCCGCATGCGAGCGCGATCAACAACGCCAACGGCCAGTTGGGCCAGCTCGGCTGACTGGCCGCAACGGCTGGCGAGATGAGGCGCATCTGGAGAGGCGCGATCTCACCTTGGCTCGCCATCTGATGGTAGCGCTGCAGGAAAACATCATAAACGGTCTGTGCGGCGGTCGCTTCACGTGTCAGCTGAGCGAGCTGAACCTCCGCGTCCCCCGCGCCGGCTATGCTGCCGCCGGCGGTTCCCAGCGATGCTTCAAGTGCTTGCAGGCGCGCACGCGACACCGCAACTTCGCCCTCTGCATTCGCGGCGATACGGCGCATCTCCGCTTGGATTTGTCCGCGCAAATCAGCGAGTTGTTCCCGGCCGGCGCTGACGAAGGGATGACGCTCCTGAAGCCGTCCCTCGAGGTCCGCCTGCGTGCGCGACAAGAGCGCTTCCTGGGCGCGGAGGTCGCGAATGACGTCGGATGTGAGCGCACTGGAGATCGAATCCGGACTGCCGCCCCGATTGATGAGGTCCCTCAATTGTTCGTAGCGTGCTGTCTTTTCTGCAAGGTCGGTTCGCGCCACGACGATGCTATCCTGCAGCGCACGCACTTGCTGGTCGCTGAGCGACTCCCCGGTTCCCACATAGAGGCCGCTCGCGGCGCGAAAATTGGCCAGCGCGGCTTCCTTCTCGCGCAGGTCCGCCTGCAGCGCACGCAGCCGTTCGTCCAGCCACGCCGTCGCGCGCGCCGAAGTTTCGCTTTGCGATTCAATAGAAAAGGCAAGGTAGGCCTGCACATATGCGTTGGCGATTTCGGCGGCGCGGGCTGGCCGGCTCGCCTCGACTTGGACTTCCACGACCTCGCTCAAGGCGCGCCGGCGCACCTTCACCGCTCGAGCAAGGTTGCGCGCCGTCTCGTCGGCAAGGGCTTCTGAACTGCCGCCGGCCCCAAAAAGAAGGCCGCGCGCGCCAAGTCCGTTCCATTCCGAATCTGCCGTCAGCTGAAGCTGATCGACAACGCGGCGCGCCACTTCATGCGACCGCAGCACCTCAACCTCGGAATCGACCGCCGCCGACAGCGTTGCCGCTTGAGGACTGGCGCCAGCCTCCGGCGCAAGCTCAGTGATCTCACGATCCAAGCCTGGCCGGATCATGATCGTGGCGGTGGAGCTATACCGTGGAGGTTGGAGCGCGATGATCAGGAGCGTCAGGATCGCCATCCCGCCGAACACCGCCGTGCTCAATCTCCACCGCCTCAGCACGGCCGCCCATATTGCGCGCAAACTAACCGGGGCCGGCGCGTCCTCGACCTCGAGCGTCATTGGCTGCACAGGGAAATTCATGTCCCCGCTCCGTGGTTTTGGGTTTCAGGCGCTGAAAAGTTGGGTGGTCGCGTGAAGACATGTTGCGGCGCCCGACGAGACGACCGGCCGGCACGCGCGATTGAATTGGAAAAACGGCGCCACCTCATCGACCGCTCCGCGGCGAGCACTGGCATACGCCCCCGCCGGTTACCCAACGAGGCAACACTAAGACAAGTTCCCGCGCGCTAGCGCGGCGCTTCAAATATTGTTTGTACTAACGCGCGCAGACTTGGCGACTTTGTACAAACGTCCATCCTGCCGTTCGCGTATCGGGCGAGTTACACTGCAACGGCATCGCTGCGCTGCGCGGCGCGGCCCGGGCGACCCGGCGTGTCTAATTCACATCAGCCATGCAAGGTGCGCGCGCGCTGCTTGGTGGAACGGTGGGAAATGCTCCACCAGGCCAAGCACGGATGACGGAGCGCCGCTAGCACGCCAGACGTACGAGCCAACGGCGTTATTGGAGAATCCTACGTTGGCTCGCATGTGGCGGACGCGCCCATCCATCTCAAACGCGGCCCGCTGACGACGGACGATGCCGTTCTAATGATCCGTGCCGCGATTGCCGGCTGCGGCGTCGCGCTCGTAAATGAGAAGCTGGTGCGCGAAAGACCTGGCGACCGGGCGTCTTGTCAAATTGTTCGGCACGGAGGCGGCCGACGACTACGCCCATTGGGTAGTGTGGGACAACAGTTCTCCGAAGCTGGCGGCTATTCTCCGTTTCGTCGCATGGGCGCGCGGCGAGTTTGCCGCTCTCGATGCGCCTCAATCTTGACGCTCCGCACGAATGCGCCCGCACTGTGCTGCAATCATCGCGTTGGCGGGCAAATCAAACAATACGGGCTCTTAGGCGTGTGTCACTAATCGAGCAGAGCAAGACGCAAGGATCAGGTCCGCTCGTACAAGGTCGGGGCTCCACCGTGCTTCGATTTTGAAAAGCGAACTCTTTCTCCCAAAAGAGATCCTGCGTCTTGCTCTGCGTTTTTCCGAGCTGAGCCAAACCGCGCGCATCGGCATATTGTCGTGACGTGATTGGCTTGGACGGTGATGAAATCGACGTTTGAGGCCGCAGTACGCGCCGGCGCTTAAGTCAGCTACGATCGTCGTACTTGGCGCCAGAAGTCAGATATTCGGGCGGGCTTCGGACCAGCGCTTCGTGGTCGCGGACCGCTGCGAGCGCTTGATGATCGGCTATTTGGCGAATTTGCCGCGCAATAACTCTGTCATTCCGACATTGCGCGGAGCGAAGCTTGGCGGAGCGGTGGAAATGCTCCGCCAAAACCGGAAGGACTTGGCGGTCGCCACGCCTTACG
>DASPMA010000041.1:0-10506 GCA_035627335.1 Binatia bacterium | reverse complement strand
CTCCGAGGCCGAAGGCCGGGAGACCGCCGCGCCCCCGGCCAGGCAGCCGCCTGATCCAGACCCGGGCCACGGGCCGCCTTTGGCGGGGCAGTAGGGCAGTGAGGGAAAAGGGCAGTATGTGGAGGCGCGCAGTTCACCTTGTGCCCTACTGCCTTATTGCCCTGCTGCCCTCCTTCCGCTAGAAGCCCCGCTTCCAATTTTCCCGGCGCCCCGGAATCTCAAGGCTAAAAGCCATGGCTGGCATTGTTCTGAATGTTGAAAAGCGCGAGCGCACCGGCACGGGCGGCGCCCGCGCCACCCGCAAGGCGGACCTGATCCCGGGCGTCCTATATGGCGGTCCGCGTGGCTCGATCCCGATCGAGATCAAGGCCAAGGACGTCGAAATGGCGCTCCGCTCAGGCAAGTTCCTCTCGCACATGGTGGAATTGAACCACCAGGGCGAGAAGCAGCCGGTGATCCCGCGCGCGATCCAGTTTCACCCTGTCACCGACAAGCCGATTCACGTCGATCTCTACCGCGTCGAAGAGAACGCGGAGATCGCCATCGATGTTGTCGTGCACTTCAAGAACCACGCCGACAGCCCCGGCCTGAAGCGCGGCGGCGTTCTCAACGTCGTCCGACACACCATCAAGCTGAAGTGCAAGGCCAACAAGATTCCGGAAGAGATCGTGGTCGACCTCACCGGCCTCGATATCGGCGACTCGATCCACATCTCGTCGGTTACGCTGCCGGAGGGCGCTCGCCCTGTGATCCGCGACCGCGATTTCACCATCGCCACCGTCGCCGGCCGCAAGGCGGAAGAAGAAACCACAACAACCGCCGCCGCGCCTGCCGAAGGCGAAGCCGCCCCGGCCGAGGGCGAAGCCGCCGCCGAGGGCGAGAAGAAAGACGAGAAGAAGTAAGGCGCTTCCGCTTCTTCGCACGGAGAAGCATAAGGAACGCACATGCTGCTTCTGGTCGGCCTCGGCAATCCGGGCGCGAAATACGCGGGCAACCGGCACAATATCGGCTTCATGGCCGTGGACGCGCTCGCGCGCGCCTACAAGGCCGGTCCGTGGAAGAAGAAGTTTCGCAGTGAGGTCGCCGAAGCCACGATCGATGGCGTGCGCACGCTGCTGATGAAACCGCAAACCTTCTACAACGACAGCGGCCACGCCGTCGCCGAAGCCTCACGCTTCTACAAAATCCCCTCGACAGAGATCGTCGTCTTCTACGACGAGATTGACCTCGCGCCCGGCCGCTTCCGCATGAAGCAAGGCGGTGGCGCCGCGGGCAATAACGGCATCCGCTCGATCGCGGCTTGGCTCGATGACGACAACTTTCGCCGCGCCCGACTAGGCACCGGCCATCCGGGCCACGCCGACAAAGTCCATGGCCACGTGCTCAGCGACTTCCACAAGAGTGATCTTGAATGGGTCGAAAAATTGCTCGATGCGGTCGCGAGATCGGCGCCCATGCTGGTGCGCGGCGAGGACGACAAATTCCAGGCCGAAGTGATGCGCCTGGCGCCGGCCGCTAAAGCCGATCCGCGCAAGCCGCGTGAGGAGGAGAGCACGTGATTTTGCTGATCCTCACCTACGTGCCGTCCGTTCTCTGCGGCATTCACGTGCTGCGCACCGGCCGTGAGATGTTCTGGCTGTGGCTCTTCATCATCGGCCCGCTCATCGCGCCGGCTTTCTATCTCTTCGCGGTCCTAATTCCTGAATGGATGGGCGGACGCACGGCGCGCGGCCTTGGCCGCGCGACGCAGCAGGCGCTCGATCCTGAGCGCGATTATCGCAACGCCATGCGCGCGCTCGAAGACACGCCGACCATCGGCAACCGCATGAAAGTTGCGCAAGCCGCCGCTGCTCTTGGCCGCTGGGACAATGCCGAGGCGCAATGGGCGCAGTGCGTCGACAGTCACTGGGCAGAAGATCCCGCCGTCCTCATGGGCCACGCCAACGCCTTGCTCGAACTTGGTCGCTACCAGGAAGCGCTGACGCGGCTGGAGCAATTGAAGAAGCTCGGTCGCGAAGGCGAAACGCCTGTCGCCGCGCTCGCGTTCGCCCGCGCCTACGAGGGGCTCGGCCGCAACCAGGAAGCCGACGACGCCTATCGCTTCGCCGCCGATCGCGTGCCAGGCCTCGAAGCCGGCGGGCGCTACGTCGCCTTCATGGCTAAGCTCGGCCGCCGCGAGGACGCCGAGATCGGCCTCGCCGAACTCGACCGCCGTCTCCAAAAAATCGCACCGCCCCTGCGTGCTGAAGCGCGCGTCTGGCGCGACATCGCGGCCAAGGCGCTGGGCCGCTGATGCAAACGATCGCCATCCTCGGCGCCAACGGCGTCTATGCGCGCTGGCTGATCCCACGACTCACGTCGCAGGGTCACAAAGTGCGCGCGCTGGTGCGCCGGCCCGAGGCGGCGGGCGTCGCGAACGCATGCGGCGCCGACGTGCGCATCGCCGACATTTTCGACGCAGCATCTCTGCGCGCCGGCCTCGCCGGCGCTGACGTCGCGTTGAATCTGGCGACCAGCCTTCCAGGCCCCAGCGGCCGCGGCGACTTCGACGCCAACGACCGCCTGCGGCGCGAAGGCACGCCCATCTTCGTGCAAGCTTGCCGCGACGCGGGCGTTCCGCGCGTGCTGCAGCAGAGCGTCGCCATGGTGAACGCCGCGGGCGAGCGGATCGCGGACGAGGATACTCGGTTTGAGCCGGGCGAGGAAACCGCCGCCTCTCGCGCCATCGCCGCCGCGCTGGCCATGGAAGACGCCCTGCGCGCAAGCGGGCTTGACTGGCTTATTCTGCGGGGCGGCCTGTTCTACGGACCAGGCACAGGATTCGACGATGAATGGTTCGCGCGCGCGCAGGCGGGCAAGCTGCGCCTGCCCGGCGTCGGAACAGACTACGTATCGCTCCTCCACATCGCCGACATGGCCAGCGCGACCGCCGCAGCGCTCGCGCGCTGGCCTTCCCGACAAACCCTCATCGTGGCCGACGATGAGCCCGCGCAATGGCGCGACGTCTTCGGCTACATTGCCACGCTTGCTGCGGCGCCGGCGCCGCAGTCTGGCGGACGGCAGGGCTTTCCCTCCTTCCGTGTGAGCAATCGCCGCGCCCGCGAGGTGTTGTCCTGGGCGCCGTTCTACACGAATTACCGGTTGGGCCTCGTGCGCTGACGCGTCGGCCAATTCGAGAGGATTTATGGGTTTCAAATGCGGCATCGTGGGCTTGCCCAACGTCGGCAAGTCGACGCTCTTCAACGCGCTGACCAAAACGGCCGCCGCGCAAGCGGCGAACTATCCGTTCTGCACGATTGAACCGAACGTCGGCGAAGTGGCGATGCCCGAGCCGCGCCTCGATAAGCTCGCAGCGATCGCCAAGTCAAAAGAGATCATCCCCACGCGCATGAACTTCGTCGACATCGCCGGGCTCGTGCGCGGCGCCTCGAAGGGCGAGGGCCTCGGCAACCAATTCCTGGCCAACATCCGTGAATGCGACGCCATCGCCTACGTGTTGCGTTGTTTCGAGAATGACGACATCACGCACGTGGAAGGCAGCGTCGATCCGATCCGCGATCTGGAAACGGTCGAGACCGAATTGATGCTTGCCGATCTCGAAAGCCTCGAAAAGCGCGTCACCAATCTCGAGAAGAAGGCCAAGGGCGGCGACAAGGACGCCAAGCTCACGCTAGATCTCGTCCAGCGCGCCAAAGCGCTGCTCGAAGAGGGCAAGCCCGCGCGTCTGACCAAGCGGGCCCATGAGGAGCAAAAGGCGTTCGAGATGCTGCAGCTCCTGACCGCGCTCCCAGTGCTCTATGTCTGCAACGTCAACGAGCATGACGCCGCGGGCGGCAACGCACACACCGAACGCGTGGACCAACGCGCGCAGCAGGAGGGCGCGGCCAGTATCGTCGTCTGCGCACAGCTCGAGGCCGAGATCGCCGCGCTGACAGACGACGAACAAGCAGAGTTTCTCGAAACCGTCGGCCTGCAAGAACCCGGCCTTATCAAGCTCATCCATGCCGGCTACGACCTGCTCGGCCTGCAAACCTACTTCACCGTGGGCCCGAAGGAAGCGCGCGCCTGGACCATCCAGAAGGGCTGGACCGCGCCCCAGGCCGCCGGCGTCATCCATGGCGATTTCGAAAAGGGCTTCATCCGCGCCGAAACCATCTCCTACGACGACTTCATCACCTACGGCGGCGAACAAGGCGCCAAAGAAGCGGGCAAAATGCGCCTGGAAGGCCGCGACTACATCGTACGCGAGGGCGATGTCATGCACTTCAGGTTCAATGCGTAAGCGCGCCTACGGGCGCGACTCCGCGTGACAACCGCGGCCCACCGTGCCTAGGATCGTCCCGGGATCGAACGGTGGGTTTAAAGGTGGCCATTCACGTGGTCGTCGTTGCTCCACGGCGTGCATGCACGCGTGGATAGCGGCGCCATCACCATGCCGGCGCGCACTCTGTCCATCGCCGAACTGGTGGCGATGGTGGCCGCGCTGTCGGCGCTCAACGCGCTCGCCATCGACGTAATGTTGCCGGCGCTGCCGGCCATCGACCGCGACTTCGCGCTCGCGAACGACAATGACCGCCAACTCGTAATCGTCGCCTACGTGGCGCTGTTCGGCGTTTCACAGCTTGTCTACGGCCCGCTCGCGGACGCGTTCGGACGACGCAGCGTTCTCAACTGGGCGCTCGGGCTTTTTGTCCTCGGCACGGTGCTCTGCGTGGTGGCGCCCACCTTCGAACTCTTCCTGCTGGCGCGCGCTCTGCAAGGCGCTGGCGCCGCGGCAACGCGCGTCGTCGCCACCGCCGTCGTGCGCGACCTCACCGAAGGCCGGCGCATGGCGCAAGTCATGTCGATGGCGATGACCGTCTTCATGATTGTGCCGATCGTCGCGCCGGGTGTGGGCCAACTGATCCTGCTCATAGCGCCATGGCCGTGGATTTTCGGAGCGCTGCTGATCTACGCCCTGCTCCTTCTGACCTGGACGCTGCTGCGGCTGCCGGAGACGCTGCGCCCGGAACACAAGCGCGCTTTCCGGCCGCGGGAAATCGCGCGTGGCTATCTCGAAGTCCTGCGCGAGCGTCAAACGCTGGGCTACATGCTCGCAACAACGTTCATGACGGCGTGCCTGTTCAGCTACATTACGTCTTCACAGCAAATCTTCGTCGACGTCTTCGGTCTTGGCGCCGCTTTTCCCGTCGCCTTTGCCTCGATCGCAGTTGCGATCTCCTTCGGCACGTTTCTCAATTCGCGCATCGTGCTCATGCACGGCATGCGCCGCATCTCGCATCTGATGACGCTCGCCTTCTTGCTCGTTGCCGTGGCGATGGCGCTTGTTTCCGAATTGGGGCTTGCCAGCTTCTGGGTGTTCTTTGCCTTGTTGGCCCTGACCTTCAGCTTCTTCGGCCTCATCACCAGCAATTATAATGCGCTGGCGATGGAGCCGGTCGGCCACATCGCCGGTTCGGGGTCGGCTCTGTTCGGCGCCGTCACCGCAACCGGCGGCGCCCTGCTCGGCGGGCTCATCGCGCGCGCGTTCGATGGGACGGTGTCGCCCTTTGCACACGGTCTGGCGCTTGCCGGCGCCGCGGCGCTGGCCGCTGTTCTCTGGACCGAACGCGGCCGCTTCGCCGCACACTAATTCGGTTGGAGAACAACGCCGGGGCCGGCTCGGGCGCCTGACAAGCGCGAACCGGTGCGCACCGGGTTTCGCATGCGGAAATGCACTGTTGCGCGCTCATAGTCGATGGCGATGGCGCTTGTCTGCGAGAGGACGTCCATGCCGATCAGCAGCGCGGGCTCGTCCTCAAAACCCCAAAGGCGGAAGATGTGAAAGTCCGCGACATAAGCGGTGACGGAGCTGATCTCTACGCCACCCATGGAGAAACGCGGCACGAGCACCGCCGATTCCATGACGATTGGCGTCCCCGCCGTATAGGCGCGTGCGTAATCGGTACGATCTCGGCTCACGCGCAGGCCAGGCAATTGATCGCGGAATGCGGGATTCGCCAACGTCGAATCCGATCCCGTATCGATGAGCACATTGACCGCCTGTCCGCGAATGCGCCCTTCCACCACGACGAGGTGGCCGAAGCGCAACTCGCCGTCGATCGTCACCCAGTTGCGGCGACGCGGCAGCGGCCGGTCGGCAGGTGCGATCTCGATGCAGCGGTTCTCGAAATCGACGCGCAGGCGCCGCCCGCGCATGCCATCGACGCCAAGAAGCCCTTCCTCGCCGCCCAGCACCGCGCCCTGCACGATCGGCACCGTGTTCGCGGCCGCGAGTTCGACGCCGCCATAGTTGAAGCCGGCGACGCTGGTCAGCGGCGCGCTGATTACGCCGCTCACCGTGTGCACATCGCCCACGCCAACAGGCGTCAATCCCAGCCGATCCGCCAAGGCTTGCGAGATGGCCGAGCGGTTCGCGCCCGTATCCACAATGAAGCGGAACGGACCTTCCCCGTTGACCATCATGGGCGCGACCATGCGCCCACCGCGCGATCGATCGATGGGGCCGGAAGCCATGCCGAGTTCGGGAATCGCGGGCGCAGCCAGCGGAACCAGCTGGTCGGCGCCGAGGCATTCGGCGGACGCATGGCTCGCGCACGCGATCCACGTCGCCGCCAAGGCGCACATCAACATAGGCAGGCGCATCGGGCGCGGAGCATGCGCGCAGCCAGCCCGCTTCGCCAACCTAAAACACACTGATTGTCCGGTCACATCCTTGCGAGGCTCGACGAACGCACGCGTGCGTGCGACTGAAGGGCGTGGACCAGACGATCACGCTGACAAGCGCTTACGATGGCTTTTCACTTCCCGCGCTCTCGGCGCGCCCGGCCTCCGAGCCGGTCGGCGGCGTGGTGGTTATCCAGGAGATTTTTGGGCTCACAGAGCATATCGGCGAGATGTGCGCCGTCTTCGCGGATGCGGGATACGCGGCGCTGGCGCCTGGCCTGTTCGAGCGGATCGAGCGCAACTTTCAAGCGACGCTCGACGCCGCCGGCATCGAAAAGGGCCGCAACGCCGTGATGGCCAGTGCGTGGCCTCAGGTTCTCGCCGACGTCCAAGCCGCAATCGATGCCCTGCCAAAGCCTTGTTACGTGACCGGCTTCTGCTACGGCGGCGCCGTCGCCTGGATGTCCGCGGCGCGCTGCGCCGGGCTCAACGCCGCTGCCTGCTTTTACGGCAGGCTCATCGCGGATCTCTTAGACAACGAACCCAAGGTCCCTGTGATGCTGCACTACGGGGCGCGTGATGCTTCGATCCCGATCGAGAATGTCGAGCGCGTGCGTCTAGCGGCGCCCAGGTCGCCTCTCTATCTCTACGACGCCGGGCACGGATTTTGCCGCGCCGGCAGCCACGACTTCGATTCTGCATCGCGCGATCTCGCCATCTCGCGCACGATGGATTGGTTCGCGCGGTGGCGGTGAGGGAAGCATGGCGATCGATCACGTCTCCGTCGGCGTCACGAATATGAAGCGGTCGAAGGCCTTCTATGACGCCGCGCTCGAACCGCTCGGCATGAAGCCCATCTACCCTGTCGAAATTAAAGGTCAGCTGGTCGGCGTCGGCTATGGCGAGGGCCAGCAACCGACGTTCTGGATCCAGCTGCCGATCAACGGCCAGCCCGCCAGCATGGGCAATGGCGTCCACATTGCCTTCCGCGCTGCGTCACGGGCGCAGGTGGACGCCTTCTTCCTAGCCGCGCTCGACCAGGGCGGCGTCGAAGACGGCCGCCCTGGTCTGCGCACGGAATATCATCCGGACTATTACGGCGCCTTCGTGCGCGATCCCGACGGCAACAAGGTCGAAGCCTGTAGTCACGCGCACGAATAGAATTTATCCGAATAGAAAGTCCGCACCGGTGATGACGTTGTCGCCCTCGCCGGTCACGCCCTTCAGCGTGATGAAGACGTCATCGACGCGTACGACCGTCTCCGCGCCCGCATCAATGATTGCCACACGCGTCGCGAAGTTGAGGCTGTCGATGCCAAATGTGCTCACATCAATGACGTCTTGGCCGCCCGCGGCGTTGGCGTCGAAATCTGTGATCGTGTCCGCGCCCGCCCCGGGAGCGTAGACGAACGTGTCATTGCCGAGCCCGCCAGTGAGGCTATCGGCCGCGCCGCCGCCGGTGATCACGTCAGCCCCATCGCCTCCAGTCAATTTGTTGGCGCTGGCATTGCCGGTCAGGAAGTCGTTGCCCGATCCGCCGATCACATTCTCGATGTTTGCCACAGAAGCAAACCCGGTCGCCGAACCGGTGCTCAAGTTTGCGCTGACCCCCGCCGTCGTGTTGTAACTCAGCCAGTCGGCGCCTGCGCCCGCATCGAGATTCACAGACTCAATGCCGATGACCGCGTTGCCGAGAAGGTTCGTGACGGCTGTCCCGTTCCAATTGACCTGGGCGACTTCGGCTGCATCGCCACCGGTTGCGTTCAGGGTGTCCGCGCCGTCCCCGCCGTCCAACGTGTCGCGCCCATCGGCGGCGGACCAGTTCAAGGTATCATCGCCAAGGCCGCCGCGCAGCACGTCGGTCCCGAGTCCGCCGATCAGCGTGTCGTTGCCGGCGCCGCCGTCCATGATGTCATTACCGGCGCGCGCGTCGAGCATGTCGTCGCCATTGCCGCCGGTCAGGCGGTTTGCCGCGTCATTGCCGCCGAGCACGTCGGCGCCGTCACCGCCGCTGGCGTTCTCGATCGTCACGCCGTTGGCGATCGTGAAGCCGGTCCACGCGCCCATAGCAAACGATATCCAGCCGCCGCCGCCTTCTTCATATTTCAGCGTAGCGGCGCGCAGATCGATGTTCGCATCGCGCGCTCCAGCATACTTGATCTCGTCGGTCCCCGCTGCGTCCCAAATACAGGAATAGAAATTGCCCGGACCGTTCTCGTCCTTGATGGTGTAGACGTCGTTGCCGGTGGCATAATCCTCGTTGACCCCGTACTTGTCTTGCAGAACGGCGATGTCGAGCGCGCTCAGCGTGCCGACCCAGCCGTAATGATCGACTTCGGCGCCCGTAATGCCGCCTGAGCGCGGGCCGCCCTGTCCTGCGGGACGGCCGGCGTCCTCACTCCATCCGTCATTGTAGGACATGATGGTGAAGACCTGCTGGCTGAGGCCAAAGTCGCCGTACTGGCCGCCGATTGCGCCCTCGACTGGATCTTCGCTGGGACCCGCGCCGCGCATGATGCTTGAGCGGCCGCCATTGTCATGCGGGTGGGCCATGCCGTGGCCGTGGCCAAGTTCGTGCAGAAGCGTCGGGAAATAGAAGCCGCCTTGCTGTAGGCCAGCTTCGGTCCAGCGCACGTCGCCCGCATTGAACTCGGCCTGACCTTCGTTGGCTTCGTTGGGCGGGCTCATGCGGCCGAGGACACTGGCGCCAACGCCCGGCGTTCCGTTGTAAGTGATGAATTTGAAGTCGGCTTCTTCGCGCGCGCCGACCTCGATGTAGACGTTGTCGGTTACCTTCTCGTATTCATCGAGGGCTGTGCGGAAAGCGTCCTTCTCCCATTGCGCCATACCCTTGGCGACCATAGTTGCAAGTCCCGGATCGGCGGGATTTTCGTCGACGAACACGTCGCCCGTCTTGGCGAAGTAATAGGTAATGACGTTCTTGCCGCTGATGTCGAACTGCGCATTGTAAGTGACGCCCATGTCGGGCGCGCCGTTGTCGCGCGGTCCATTGTCGCCGTCGGGATTACGCGACGTGCGGTCGACCTGGCTGCCCCAATCGATCGAGTGCATCGGCTGATCGGGCGAATAGAGCGGCCGATAAGCGTTCGGATCGTTCGGATCAACGCGGTCCACAAACAGCTCATAGTCGCCGACAAAGTCCCCATCTGCGCCGTTCGCCGGCTCCTGATCGAACGCGCGCGCGTTGATGAAATACACGCCGGTGTACTCGGCTTCGAACGTAAGCAGCGCATCCAGACCGGACGGCGTGTTCGGACCACCCCCATCGGCTGTGACGATCAGATTGCCTTGGTCATCATAGAGTTCGATATAGGCGTCCGCGAGCGGCACGCCGCTGGGCCCGCCCGCCACGAGATACTGGCCGATATTGTAGATTTCGCCTTGCTGCAGCTCGACGCGGAAGAAATCGAAATCGCCAGGCAGCTCAAGGGTCGAGACGATATGTGAGCCATCGACCGCGATCGTCGCGGTGGTGCTGGTGTCGCCCGCCTGCATGTCGATGGTGAGCGCAAGCGGCGTCGTCGGCAGTGGCGCCGGCGCCTTGTCGCTACCGAGAAAATGCGCATCATCCGGCTTCGTCGGCGTACGGCCGAATTCAGGCGCATCATGCGGGTCATTGCAAATGACCGGCATATCGGACAGCGACGCTTTGAAGCCGCGCGGCTCGCTCCAGAAACCGCGAAAATCGTGGTCGCTCGTTAGAGCGTCCCAGCCGAACCAATCCTCCGCACCGAAAGGAACTCGCGAAAGCGCGAATGGACGCATGGCAAAAACCCTCCCAAGGGGCGTCGTCGGATGCCGTTTGGAGCGGTTAACGAG
>DASPMA010000040.1:0-6881 GCA_035627335.1 Binatia bacterium | reverse complement strand
CGCGCAGGTACGGCTTCACCGTGGTCCAGCCGTTCGGAAAGCGTGTCTTGGCTTCTTCGTCGCTGACTGCCGGCACGATAATGCAGTCCTCGCCGCTCTTCCAATTCACCGGCGTCGCCACTTTGTGCTTGGCGGTGAGCTGGATCGAATCCACCAGACGCAGCACTTCATCGAAATTGCGGCCGGACGACATGGGGTAATAAAGCGTCGCCTTGATCACCTTGTCCGGGCCGATGATGAACACCGTGCGCACGGTGGCGTTCGTGGCCGCTGTGCGGCCTTCCGACGTGTTGCCGGCGTCACCCGGCAGCATGTCGTAGAGCTTCGCCACCTTGAGATCGCTGTCGCCGATCATCGGATATTGCACGTCGCCGCCGGTGACATCGCGGATGTCCTTGCGCCAGCGATCGTGGTCGCCGACGGGATCGACCGAAAGGCCGACGATCTTCACGTTGCGTTTCGTGAACTCCGGTTCAAGCTTGGCGAGATAGCCGAGTTCAGTGGTGCATACCGGCGTGAAATCCTTCGGGTGCGAAAACAGGATCGCGTAGCTGTCGCCGATCCAATCGTGGAATTTGATGCGGCCTTGCGTGGTTTCAGCTTCGAAGTCGGGAGCTTTGTCGCCAATGCGCAGCGTCATGGGAGGTCTCCATAGGGGGCGGAAGTCCGTTGCGATAGCACGACGAGCCCAGTCCGTCGCGGGTCCTTTTGAGATTGGAAGATCAGCGCCGTAGCGCAAGCTTCACTTCTTGATGACGAACTCCGCGGTAGACCATGCTGCGGTCCAGGAGCGGGGCATGACTTCTTTGATAGCTTGGTTTGGCGCAAATCCGCTGCGTCCCGCGGTGGCGTCGATCATGGCGATCCTGTTGCTAGGCGCCGGCGCCGCGATTACGCAGCCCCCGCGCGCCGATCGCGACTGGTATCCGTATCTTGCCCGCGCCGTTGACGTCGAGCTCAGCGCCGGCCGCTTCGCCATCAGGCCTATCAGCGCCTGGAGCTATGGACGCGAAGGTCCGACGGAGCAGAGCTACACTGAAGCGGCGTACGACATAAGCGAGCTGCGCAATGTCTGGTTCATGCTCGAACCGCAGCCCGGGTCGCAACTCGCGGCGCACACGCTGCTGTTGTTTGAGTTCACAGGCGATCGCTTGCTTGGCCTTACCATCGAAGCGCGGCGCGAACGCCACGAGGACTACTCGGCTTTCCATGGCCTCTTCAACGCCTTCGAGCTGGCCTACATCTGGGGGAGCGCGCGCGACTTTCTCACGCGCCGCGCCGTGATGCTGGATCATGAAGTGTTCGTCTATCCGGTCGACATCACTGACGAGCAGAAGCGCATGCTGCTCACGCGCCTGCTGCAGCGCACCGAATCGCTCGAAACGAGGCCGCGCTACTACAATACGGTCATATCCAACTGCACCAACGAACTGGCCAAGGCCGCCGGCTTCCATTGGGCGCCGGCCTACATCCTTACTGGCCGGTCCGACGAATATCTGTTCCGCCGCGGCATCATCCCCGGCGCCAGCTTCGCGCAAGCGCACGCGCGGTCGGACGTGACCGATTTCGTGCAAGCCCTGAATGCGGCGCCTGCCGGCGTCTTCGACCGCGAACTGCTCGCCGAACTTCGCCGGCGGTTCAGCGTGACGCGCTGACAAGCGCGCCGCGCTCGGCGCTCGTCAGCATGCGCCATTTTCCTTCCGGCAGCTCGCCCAGAGAAAGCGGGCCAATCCGGACGCGCAGCAGGTCCACAACCTCGAGTTCGACCAATTCGCACATGCGCCGGATCTGGCGGTTGCGCCCTTCGATCAATGTGAATCGCAGTCGTTGCGGTTCGATCAGTTCGATCTTCGCCGGCTTTAGTTCTCGGCCATTCAACATCAAGCCATGGCGGAGAAGGGCGAGCTTTTTGTCGGTAATGCGCCCCTCGACGCGCACCAAGTATTCCTTGTCCAGTTTCGACTCTGGCCCGATCACAGCTTTTGCCAGCACGCCGTCCTCGCTCAGCAGCAACAGCCCGCGCGAATCCTGATCGAGCCGCCCCAGCGGCGCAAGCCGCGTGCGCTTGGTCGGCATATTGATCGGCTTTCCCACCAACGCCGTTCGCGTCAGCAAGCGGGCCGCCGGTATCTGGTCGCCTTCCGGCTGTGCCGAGACGACGCCCACAGGCTTGTTGATCACAACGCTCAGCTGCAGCCGCGCGCTCGCTTCGCCCACTTCAATGCTCTGCCCTGGCGCGATCTTGCGCCCGGGATCGTCGACCCGTTCGCCGTCGATCCGCACCAGGCCCTTGGCGATCAGCTCTTCCGCTTCGCGGCGCGAACAGACGCCTTCGCTCGCGAGCCATTTGTTCACGCGCTGCGGTTCTGCGCCGTCATAGGTTTTCCGCCAGGGCACGCCCTCTGTTAGCGGCAGGCCGCGCTCTGCTGCAAGGCGCGTAGCCGCGCCGTCGCCAGGGGCTGAATTTGTCTCTCGTCCGGCATGCAGGCGAGTTCGCCAAAAATCGCAATTGCGCGGGCGCGTTCCTCCTCTGAACCAGTGCGCAGCATATCGGCCAAGTTGAACATCGAGGGCGCATAATGCGCCCGCGCGGCTTGCTCATAAAGGGTCCGCGCCCGGCTCGGATTGCGAGTTACGCCGATCCCGTCGCGATAGAACGTCCCTAACATGTGCGCAGCTTCAACCTGGCCGCCCGTGGCCGCCCGATCGAGGAAAGGGATCGCCGCCGCCGGGTCGCGCGGGCCCGCGCGGCTGTCGCGCAGCCAGCGCGCATACTGATATTGCCCGCGCGCGTCGCCACTCTCGGCCGCGGCGAGCAGCAAGCGTCCGGCCTCAGCTTGCGATTCCAGCGGCGCGCTCGCGTCCGGTGCGATGAGCAGTGCGTAGTCGATCTGCGCCGGCGTCCAGTTCAATTGCGCCGCGTGCGCGAGCCGCTCACGCGCGACGCCAGCTGCAAGGCCGGCATGGGGCGCTTCGCGCTGCAGCACCCAAGAATAGTAAAGCGCCGCAGGATTGTTCTGCGCCGCGCCCGCATCGCACTGCTCGCGCGCGGACGTTGGGCTCGGCAGAAAGCCGGCCGCGCCGGCCATGTGTCCGATGCACGCGAGCGTCTGCGCTAGCGCGTCCCCGCGCTGCGCGTCGGCCTTGATGCGCTCCGCTACGCTTTCGTCGATGCCCGCGGCGATGTCGCGCCAGGCGCGGTTCCGCAGGTCGGCCAAAGTGATCGTCCCAGGCGCTTCGACCGCCGCCGATGTCGGCGCCGCATCTGCCTGCTGTGTCGCGACAAAAAATGTGCCGGAACGCAGCGCCTGCACCAGCCGCCCCGTCCCAAACCCAACCACGAACAGGGCCGCCACCGCCGCCGCCATCAGCGCAGGGAGCCGCCAGCGCGGTTTGCGCTCGGGAATGGGTTGCGTCAGGAGGCCCGAGCGCGCTTTGGCGATGCCGTCCAGCAACTTGGTCTGATCGGCCTTGGTCGGTGAGAGCTTGTCCAGTTCGACGACCAGGGCCTCGAAGCGCTTCTTGAACCGCGCCCGGTCGCGCGGCAGCAGATCGACTTTGGGCGCCGATTGAAAGGGCGCCGGCGTAGTGCCGCTTTCCAATTCCGCGTTGAGCAGGTTCTTGCGGTCGAGCGCCAGGATGGCGCGCGCGGCAACCCAAGGCGCCCCGGCCGCGGCGACGGACCAGAGCACCAGCACGCACTTGGCCTCGTCAGCCTTCTTGGCGATGTCGTTCTCGTTCGGCGCGCCCGCTTCGGCGGAGTAGCCCAGCAGCGTCAGCGCTTCAGCGAATCCCTTCGCTTGGGTCTCCTGACCCGGCGCCGCCGCGACAAACACCTCCGCCATTCGTCCCTCGCCTCGCGCTTTGACTCAACCGAAGCCGAAGCGCCAGCGTCAAGCGCACACCTCGAACATTGCAGTGTCTTAAGGGAGCTAGGCGGAGCCGCCGCCGAGCCGTGCGATCAGCTTGTCGTAGGGCTCGATGAACTTCTGGATGCCTTCATCTTCAAGCTGCTTCGTCACACGCGCGAATGAGATGCCGGCCTGCTCGACCTCCGCCATCACGTTGCGGGCGTTCTCCACATCGTCCTCAACCGTATCGGCCACCTCGCCGTGATCGAGGAACGCCTCGATGGTTTTGCGCGGCATGGTGTTGATGGTCATCGGCCCGATCAGCGGCTCGACATACATGAGATCGTCATAGTCCGGGTTCTTGGTGCTGGTGCTGGCCCACAACATGCGCTGCGGCCGAGCGCCTTTCTGCGCCAGCTTCTTCCACCTGTCGCTCGCCAACAGACGCTTGAAGCTCTGGTAGGCCAACTTCGCATTGGCCACTGCCGCCTTGCCCTTCAGATCAGCCCGATCCCCAAGCTTCTCATCGACCAGCACGTCGATGCGGCTCAGGAAAAAGCTCGCGACCGAGGCGACGCGGTCGATCGGCAGACCGTCCGCCACTCGGCGCTCCAAGGCGCGCACGTAGGCTTCGGCGACCGCTTCGTAGCTTTCGATCGAGAAGAGCAGGGTGATGTTGATATTCACGCCCTCGAACAGCATCTGCTCGATGGCAGGCACGCCTTCTGCCGTACCGGGAATCTTGATGAAGAGGTTCGGCCGGTCGACCTCGCGCCAATAGCGCCGCGCCTCGTCGATGGAGCCTTCGGTGTCCTGCGCAAGATACGGCGAGACTTCCAGGCTGACAAAACCGTCTTCGCCGTTGGAAGCGTCATACACCGGCCGCATCAGATCGCAGGCCTTGCGCACGTCAGTTGTTATCAACTCGTCGTAGATTTCGGCGGGCGACAGGCCGCGCTGCATGTCTTTGGCAATGTCGCTCTTATAGGCATCGCCCTCGGATGTCGCCTTCTCCAGGATCGCCGGATTGGTGGTGATGCCCCGCACGCCGTCGGCGATGCGGCGTTGAAGCTCGCCATCGACGATCATCTGCCGCGTCAGGTCGTCCATCCAACAGCTCTGGCCGTGCGCCAGCAGCTCAGCGATGCGGTTCATTTCTGAGTCTCCTCTATTGGAAGAACGCTCTCGGCTCCCAGTTGTTCGATGATGTTGCTGACGATCGCCTCCGGCGGCGGCTCGATCGAGACGCGGATTGGGTTTTCGTCACGGCCCGGCGGTTCAAGCGCCGCGAACTGGCTGTCGAGCAGCCTGGCCGGCATATAATGACCGCGGCGCGCCGCGACACGCCGGGCGATCAGCTCCGGCGCGCCATCGAGGAAAACGAGGCGCACGTCGGGCCGCTCGCCGATGACGATATCGCGATAGCTCCGCTTGAGCACGGAGGGCGCGGTAACGGCGCGTCCATTCTTATGCCGCGTCCGGTCGATCCATTCCGCGATGGCGTGAAGCCAGGGCCAGCGGTCTTCGTCTGTCAACGGAACGCCAGAGCGCATCTTCTCGACGTTCGCGCGAGGATGGAATTCATCGCCGTCCCTGAAAATCCAACCGAGCCGCGCCGCAAGGAGCTTGCCGATCGTGGTCTTGCCGGCGCCGGAGACGCCCATGACCACGATCACGGCGGGCGAAGGCGCCGCCATTAGCCTTTGCTCTCCTTGTGCCCGCCAAAACCTTCGCGCATGGCCGAGAGCAGCTTGTTGGCGAAACTGTCGTCTTGGCGCGAGCGGAAACGGGCGAACAGCGCGGCAGCGAGCACGTTCGCCGGCGTCTCGCCCTCCATCGCCGCCGCGAGCGTCCAGCGGCCTTCGCCAGAATCTGCGACGTAGCCTGAATAGTTGCCGAGATCGCCGTCCTTCGAGAGCGCAGCGGCGGCGACATCGAGAAGCCACGAAGAAACGACGCTCCCTCGCCGCCAGACCTCGGCGATCTCGGCTGCATCTAGCGCCAGGCGTTCTTCCGCCGGCTTCGCTTCGCTGGCGGCGTTTCTCAAAATATCGAACCCCTCGGCGTAGGCCTGCATCATCCCGTACTCGATGCCGTTGTGCACCATCTTCACGAAGTGCCCCGCGCCGTTGGGTCCGACATAGGCGTAGCCGCGTTCGGCAGGAGAGAGCTGACCTTCACGTCCAGCCGTGCGTTCAAGATCGCCTTCGCCCGGCGCCAAAGTCGCGAAGATGGGATCGAGCTTCTCTGCGATTTCGCGCGGGCCGCCGATCATCAGGCAATAGCCGCGCTCCAATCCCCATACGCCGCCGCTGACGCCGACATCGAGATAGTGGACGCCGTTCTGGCGAAGTGTCCGTGCGCGGAGCAGGTCATCCTTCCAGAATGAGTTGCCGCCATCGATGACGATGTCGCCGGGTGAGAGGAGGGTCGCGAGTTCATTCACGGTCGCCGAGGTCACTTCACCGGCCGGCAACATCAGCCAGATGATCCGCGGCGCCTCGAGCTTGGCGATGACGTCAACGAGGGTGCCTGCGCCGATCGCGCCTTCACCGGCGAGTTCACGGACTGTTTCGGGGTCGCGGTCGAACACGACGCACGCGTGTCCGCTACGCATGAGACGTCGGACCATGCTGCCGCCCATGCGGCCCAATCCGATCATGGCAAGCTTCATGTCGCCTCGCTCTCTGCCTTGGCCGTTAACATAAGGCCGCGCGGACCCATCGCCACCGGCGCCCGGCTGAAGATTTTCTCGACGCCCTGTCGGCAAGAGCCGTAGGAGTTCGTCCTTGGGAAGCTATGAGGCCTTTTCGCATGATGTACGCCGTCCTTTGCTACAACGACGAAGCCGCCGTCTTTTCCTGGACCAAGGAGGAGGACGACGCCGTGATGGGGCGGCTCAACGTCGTGCACGAGAAGTGGGAGAAGGCCGGCAAGCTGAAGCCGTCGATCCGCCTCTTGCCGACGTCGGCGGCGACCACGCTGCGGAAGAAGGACGGCATGGTCATCGATGGGCCGTATGCGGAGACC
>DASPMA010000039.1:0-2147 GCA_035627335.1 Binatia bacterium | reverse complement strand
CCGCCTTCGATGTAGCTCTCGAGCTTGGTCATGTTGACGCCGTTGGTGGCGAAGCCGCCCATCGCCTTGTAGAGCGCCGCCGGCACGTTGCGCACGCGGAAGACGAAGCTTGTCATGCAGGGGCCGTTGTCGGGCGCCGCTTCCTGCTGCTCGCGTGAGAAGATGAGAAAGCGGGTGGTGTTGTGCCCCGCGTCGGCAATGTCGGCTTTCAACACCTTCAGTCCGTAGAGTTCGCCGGCCAACGCCGAGGCGAGGGCGCCCACTTTGGGATCGCCCAGCTCTTTTACTTCGCGCGCCGCGCCGGCGGTGTCCGCCGTCTTCACCGGCGCCACGCCAAGTTCGCGCAACAGTTTGCGGCACTGCCCCAGCGCTTGGGGATGCGAGCGCACGTGGGCGAGGTTGTCCAGCGTCGCGCCAGGCAAGCCGAGCAATTGATGCCGGATCGGCACGAAGCGTTCGCCGATAATGTAGAGCCCGCTTTCCGGAATCAGGTGGTGCACGTCCGCAACGCGGCCGAACAGCGAGTTCTCGACCGGAATCATCGCATAGCGCGCCTGGCCTTCGCTTACGGCGGCGAAAGCGTCCTCGAAGCTGGCGCACGGCAGCGGCTCCAGCGCCGGAAACGCTTCCCGCGCAGCCAGATGGGAGTTCGCTCCAGGTTCGCCTTGAAAAGAGATACGCTCGGCCATGCGCCGTGAGCGTTAGCGCAAGCGGCGCGCCCGCGGTAGAGGCGTCCCTGATGAGCCGATTGCAGCGCGCTGCAGAAACTGGCGCGGGATGAATTGGCTCGCTAGCATGCGTTGCAAGGGGAGACTTTATGAGATTGCTTATGGCCGCGCTGTCCGCGCTGACGCTCGCCGCGTGCAACCGAACGGGCCCACAGGCGGATGAAACGCAGCAGATAGTCGAGAACGGCTGCCCCGCGGCCGCGAGCGCGACATGGGAAGGCATGCAGGTCGAAGCAAGCGCCAACGGCGGCGATTGCGCTTCGGCGCAAGCCACCATCACGATCGACAATGGCGGCGCGGTGGTTTGGTCCGAAAATTATCCGGTCCGTCAGGTGATGGTGCTCGCCGGCCCGGAGTCCGTCGAGGACATGCAGCGCCGTCTCAATGAGTGGGTGAACCCGCCAGGCGCTGCGCGCGACAGCACCGGTGATCTCCCGGTCTGGGCGGCGGGCGCGCCGCATCCGATGAGCGGGGAGTTTCCGTTCTACACTGAGGAGGGCGTCGACCGCCCCCGCTATGAGACGCTGCGCGGCGCCGACGCGCCCATGTTCTGCTACGTGCAAGGCATGGAAAGCGAGGCATGCCTGACGCTGGAAAACGGCCGCGTGACGAAGATCGGCGTGCAGAGCTTTCCCGGGTGACAACGTCAGCAGTTCGGCCATTGTGGGCCTTTGATGGTCGTGGCGACTCGCCGACCGCGCCAAGAAAGTCAGACGCACATCGGGTAGGTGCGAAATGGACCTTCAACTCTTCTTATTGTGTACCCTGACGTTCGTCATCCACTTCATTGGCGCCTTAGCCTACGCCGCTCGGATCGCGGGCGTCCGAACAAAACGCATCGCGGTTTCATTTGCGCTATTCAATATACTGGTTCTCGTTTCCCGCGCGTCCAATTCGTTTCAAGGACCATTCCTTTCGAAGCGGATCGAGGTGAGCCTTTCGAACGGGGGCGCGCCGCTGCTGTGGGACTTTCAGCTCCTGTTGTTGTCAGCGACGCTCGCCGCGATACTCGGAGCGTTTGCTGTTCCCACCGCGCAGCGGCTGTTCACCAAGGCAGTGGAGCACTTTCATGAGAACCGCTCCGTGCCGAGGTTGCTCCTCCACGTCTTCGCAAAAGGTGGGCTTTCGTACCTTCGGTTGGCTGCTACCGCACCTTCCTTGGACCATCTGTCGACAATGAAGAAGGAAGCCGCGGTGCCGGTGCACGTCATTGCCTTAAACATCACGGCGCAAGCGTTTCTCACGGTGGGAGTTTTTGCATCTCTCTACGCTGGATACATCAATCCAGAACTTCGGCTGACCGCGGTCAGCTTGTCGTCGGTGATCAACGGCGTGGCCACGATTTTACTGTTCGTGTTCATAGACCCTCATCTGTCGGTCATGACGGACGACGTGGTGACCGGACGGACTTCGGAAGCC
>DASPMA010000038.1:0-6991 GCA_035627335.1 Binatia bacterium | reverse complement strand
ATCGCGAACGCATTGTGGCCCATGACACGCATGGTCATTTCTCCCCCGGCTCGATTGCCGTGGGCGGAGTCTATGTGAGTCAGCGGTGAGTAGTCAGCAGTGAATAGCGTGGGTCGTTCGCCGGGCGCATCAAACGCCACTGACCACTGACTACTCCCTACTGACTTCTATGACCGGCAGTCGATCGCCCAGATGTCGAAGTTCGGGTGATCGAGGGCGCTGAGGCCGGGGCTCGAAGCGAACATCCAGCCGTGGAAGATTTCGCGCCGCTCGCGCTCTTCGCCTTCGCGCGCGGGCGGGGTGTCGAACACTTCGAGGTAGATCGCAACTTCCGGCGTTTCTTCCGGCGCGCTCTTGGAGCACGAGCGCGCGGTGACTTCGAGCGAGCCGATGCGCGCGGCGCGGCCGACCGTCAACGTGTAGTCGCGCGCCTGGCCCGTAACCTTATCGAGCCCGCGGATCACCGCGCGCTGTGCGTAGGCGGGGCCGATGGCGGCAAAGGTGATGACGAGGGCGGCGAGCGCGGCTCGGATCATTGAACTGTGTCCTCGTTCTGAGAATTGCTCTGGCTGCCGCCTGCCATGCTGGAGAACAGTGTCAGCAAATCGACGGAGCCTTGTGTATTCAGAATTTCCCCGCCGGCCGGAATCGGATCCATGCTGCCTGGCTCGATCGCGACATAGGCGCCGCCCAGCAAACCATCGCTGGCGATGCGTGCGGTTGAATCATCCGGCACGGTGACGCCGTTGTTCAGCGCCATGGTCACGCGCGCGAGATATGTCTCGTTGTCGAGCGCGACGGCGCGCACGACGCCGACCTTCACGCCGGAAATGCGCACGTCGGAGCCGACATTGATGCCGTCGATGCGCTGGAAGCGCGCTGTGAGGTCGTAGCCTTCACTCGCGCCGGTCTGGCCAGCTTGCGCGGCCGCGAAGGCGAAGAAGCCGATCGCAACGACGGCGACGACAGCGCCCAGGATCGTCTCACCCCAGCGCTCGAAACTCACTTTCACGGCCGCCCCTCCGTATCCGCATCCGGGGCCCAAGCTTCGTAGTCGGAGCTTGACGCTTGCCTAACGCCGCCGCGCGCCAGTGAGCCTTTCGGCCGGTACGCGTGCACTGTGCCGGTCAGGTTGGGGATGTGAGGTTTTTCCCAAGGCTGGCGTTTCAGCGGCTTATCGGTCGGCGGCTCGTCGAACGTGTAGTGGAGCCAGCCGTGCCAATCGGGCGAGACGCGCGAGGCTTCGGCTAGGCCGTCATAGACGACGTAACGGCGCTTCCGGCCTTCCAGGCTCGGGCGCTTTTCTTCGTAATAACGGTTGCCCTGCTCGTCTTTGCCCACGAAGACCCCGCGGCGGCCGATATCGAACAGCGTCCCGATCGTGGCGCCGTTCCACCATGTGAAAATCCGCTTGAGCATGGGCTTTTGTTTGTCTCCCAGAAGCCGTGGTCGTGGCCGCGAGCCTGGCGGCGGTGCTAGTCCGATTTGACGGCGGCGCGAATATGACCATAGGCCCCTGCCCCGTCCAGTGCAGGTGCGAAACAATATCTTGGGATATCTGCTGATCGTTGCCTACTAGATATTGATTGCCCGCCCGGAGCAAGCGTAGGTTCGCGCCTGGCTCAGGGAGGCGTGTGGATGGCCCAGGATGTCAGCGAAGACCGCGGGGCTGCGACGGAATCGCCGGCAGCGTGGTCCGAGACGATGGCGCAGGCCGCCACGGAGGCCGGCCTCGCTGTCGCCACGCCTAAGGGGCTCAGCCTCACCAAGGGGATCGAGCGCGTCGCGACACGCATCGCGGCCTGGGCCGGCGACGAGACGCTGGCGGCAGACCTCGAGGCGGCCCTGATCGACGCGAAAGTGATGCTCGATCCGCCGCTCATCCGCGCCGCGCTGGCGCCTGGGGCAGAGCTGGCGATGTCATTCGCGCTGATCCGGTGGCCAACATCGCGGGCGGACGAAATTGAAGCGCTTGCACGCGCGCAAACGCTCCTCGCCGCCGGCGCCAAGCTCGCCATTGCCGGCGCGCCCAGCGCCGCCGCGCTCGATGCGCTCGACGCGGCCGCGCGCATTGCCGATCCGGCGGGCGCCGATGGCGCCGCCATTCTCGTACGTCCCGACACCGACGCCGCCCCGCGCCTCATTGCCGATGCGGCGGCGCGTCTGCGCGCGAGCACCGCGCTTGCGGCCGGCGCTCGCGCACTCGATGCGGTGCTGGCCGAACTTGCCATCGAAGCGGTGCGCAACGGCCTCAACGCCGAGCATGGCGGCGTGCAGCGCAAAGCCGCCGCCGCGCGCCTCACCGGCGCGCCGGACGCCGACATTCTCGCCGGTCTCAGCGGCGCGGTCACGCGCGGTGCTTACGCCGCGGCGCTTGACGCGGGCGCGGGCTCTGCACACCGGCGCATCCTCATCGCCTCGCCGGATGCAAGCGCGCATGTGCTGACGGCCTTCGCGCATGGCGCAATCGACCCCACCGGCGCGGCGCATGGCGAAGAGGAATGCGTGATCGCCGCGAGCCTCGCGCTGCCGCGTTTCCAGGGTGCGAAGGGTTTCGACATCGACGCGTTCGAGTCGGCCGTCCGCACGCTGGTGCGCGCGCTCGATGCGGCGCACGGGGCGCATGGCGCATCCCCGCGCCGCCCGATCGTGCTCCGTCTCGATGGCCTTGCCGCGCTCATCATGCGCACCGGCCTTGCCTACGACAGCGAAGCCGCCCGCGAACTTGCCGCCAGCATCGCCGCGCTAGCGCATGCCGTGGCGAGTTCCGAAAGCGCCGCGCTCGCGCAAAGCAAGGGCGCCTATCCCGACTGGGCGCGCGCCAAGCGCGGCGAAGAAGCCGCCATCAAAGTCGCGCGGGAAGCGGCCGGCGAACTCACCGGCGCGATCGCCGCGCGTGCGCAAGCGACGTACCGCTCCGGCGCCAAGGGCGCGCGGCTGCGCGTGTCGCTCAGCATTGCGTTCGCTCACGATACGGCCAGCGCCCGCCGCGTCGGTGTGATGGCAGCTGGCCTGGGTCCGCTCGACGCCATCGCGCTCTACGGCGCGCGCGAGGATGGCGGTTTCGGCCGCGTTATCAGCGACGATGCGCGCGCAGCTCTCGCCGCGCTCGGCTATGACGGCGACGCCATTGCGGCGCTCGCGACGCACATCGAAGGACGCCGCACGTTGAAGGGCGCACCCGGCGTCAGCCTCGACGCGCTTGCCGCCAAGGGACTCACCGAGCCGGCGCTGGAAGCGATCGAAGAAGCCGCGCAGGACGCGCTCAGCTTGCGCGCCGCGGTGCATCCGCTCGTGATCGGCCCTGAGCTTTGCGAAGACGTGTTGAAGCTCCCGCCCGACGTCGCCGCCGGCAAGCGCGGCGACCTTTTGATGACACTGGGCTTCAGCGAAGAGGAAATTGCCGCAGCGCAGGCCTATTGCATGGGCGCCGCGGACTTCGCCGGCGCGGCGTTGCTCGATCCCGCGCACGCCCCGATCTTCGCCAGCGCGCGCGACATCGCGCCCGAAGCGCGCATTGCGCTGGCGGCGGCCGTCGCGCCGTTTGCGCGCACGTCCATCGATCTTACGCTGACTGCCGAGACGATTGCGCGGCGCGCTGAGCTACTGGCGGCGGCGAAGGACGCAGGCGTTGCGCTGATCAATGTCCGCGTCGAAGCCCCGCCCATTACGCTCACGATCGCGCCGCTTGACGAAGAAGCGCCTCTGGCAGAGCCGGCGTCCTCGCCGGCTAATGTCGAGGCTGCGCCAACAATGCCGGCGGGGGCGCCGGCGGTTCAAGGAGGCCGCCGGCGTCTTCCCGAGCGCCGCAAGGGCTACATTCAGAAATCCGTGGTCGGCGGGCACAAAGTTTATTTGCACACCGGCGAGTACGATGACGGCGAACTCGGTGAAATTTTCATCGACCTGCACAAGGAAGGCGCCGCCTTCCGCTCGCTGATGAACAATTTCGCCATCTCCATCTCGATTGGCCTGCAATACGGCGTGCCGCTCGAGGAATATGTGGACGCGTTCCTCTTCACCCGCTTCGAGCCCGCGGGCGAGGTGCGCGGCAACGACACGATCCGCCACGCCACCTCGATCCTCGACTACATCTTCCGCGAACTGGCCGTCAGCTATCTCGGACGCAGCGATCTCGCGCAGGTCGATCCGTTCGACGCGCGCGGCGATGGGCTCTCCAAGAAGGCGCTCGACGCCGAAAGCGCGGCCCAGCTCATCTCACGCGGCTTTGCGCGCGGCGCCGCGCCCGACAATCTGGTGATGCTGCGACCGCGCGCCGTGGTCGAAAACATCCGCGACCGCAAAGAGCCGCCGGCAAAGCTGGCCATGACCGGCTATCGCAGCGAAGCGTGCGGCGCGTGCGGGCACTTCACGGTGGAGCAGAGCGGCGTGTGCGCGGCGTGCGGGGCGAAAGGCGAAGCCAGCGGCGGCTAGGGCGAGCCGGAGGCGGCCACCGGCGGCGCAGCGGCGCGCGGCGACGGCGGCGGTTCGCGATGCTTCGGGCGCAAGCCGAAGAGCACGCGCACCGGCATCCAATGGCGCACGAAGAGCTGATAGATCGTAATGGGGATCAGCATCGTCGCGACCAGCAGTACGGTGAACTCTATCGGCGCCGGCCACTCCAGCTTCACCACTATGTCGGCCGCCATCACCAGACACGTCTGGTGCAGCAGATAGACCGGCAGGATAGCATCGGACGCATAGCGCAGGGCCGGCGACGGCTTGCGCACCGCCCAATGCGCGAAAGCCAGTATGCCGAACAGCGCCACGCCGCCGTAGAAGCCGCGCACGGCGCGCCACATGGCGGGATCCTGCATCACGTCATGCAGGTGCAGCCACAACAGCCCGACATTAAGCGGCGTGAGCAGCGCCATCGCGAGCCAGATGCGCCATTTCTGCGCATCGAGCTTGGCCCAGAACGCAGCGCTACGCCCCAGCAGCACGCCCGCCAGGAACACAATACCCCAGCGCAAGTGCCCGATGAGATCGTCTACGAGCATGTTCGTCGGCGGATGCGTCGGTTCGATCGCGGCCGTAAAGAGCGAGAACCAGAGCGCCGCGGCGGCAACGATCAGCAGTGCCGGCGCGCTTTCGACTGCGCGCTGCATCGCGCCGAACAGGCGCGGCAGGAAGCGCCAGAGCAGCGCGGCGATCGCCGAATAGAAGAACAGGTACGGCAAGAACCAGGCGTGCGAGAACTCCGGCAGCGGAAATCCGAGCGAGGTCTCCACGTAGGGCGCCCGGTGCAGCAGGTAGTCGAGATAGCCCGGCGTTGCTTGCCCGGCCTCGTCGAGACGAACGTAACGTTGCGGCGGCACCAGCACGATCACGGCGAACACAAAGGCCGTCAGCAGTTTCGAGGCGCGATCGGCCATAAACGAGCCGAACGGCTTCTTTTCCAGCATGAAGCGCACGGCGACGCCGCCGACGAAAAAGACGAGCGCGAGCCGCCAGGGGCGCAGCAGAGTGATGATGTAGTCGGCCCAGTAGCCTTGGTGCGCGTTGACGCGCCAGACATCCAGCCCGGAATAGATCAGCAAAAGATGGTAAAGGATGAGCAGCAGCAGCGCGCCGACACGGAGCGCATCGATATCCGCGCGCCTTTCGTGAGGAAGGATGGCGCCCGATACTGGCATGGAGGGCGTCATATACCCGGCTCCTGGGAACAGCCATCGGGTTCGCGCCGGACCAAGCGTTTCTCGTGCGCGCGGCGAGTTCGGGAACCCGAAGCTGGCGCGCCTTCTGCGAAGACCGTTCAGATTTCCGTTGGAGTTGCGCCAATATGAAACGCGCCACACTCGCCGCTTGCCTGCTCGCCTTCGCGAGCGTTTTCGGCGGCGCTGTTTACGCTCAGGCTCCGTCAGCCACGGACGGTCCGACGCTTAACCAGGAACAGCGCGACGACACCGCCATCCGGGTGCGCGCCGGAGATCCGTGCGCGGGTTGCGATCTCTTCCAGATCGATCTCGCCTATCAGAACGTCGCCGGGCGCGACTTCTCCGGCTCGCGTATCCGGCAGTCGAATTTTTCCGCCGCCATCGCGGACGGAACGCGCTTTCGCGGCGCGAACCTCTCGCTGGCGAACCTGTTCGGCCTGCGCGCCGGCCGCGCCGATTTCACCGACGCCAACCTCGAGGGCGCGACCCTCGTCGGAGGCTATTTCAGCGGCGCGCGTTTCGACGGCGCGGTGCTGACCGGCGCCAACCTGTCGGGCGCGGAGCTGGAAGGTGCGCATGGGCTCACGCAGGAGCAGCTGAATACTGCGTGCGGAGACGCAACGACTAGCCTGCCGGCCGGAATGACTGCACCCAACTGCTGAAACAATCAGTAACACTGCTCGCTTACTGCTTCTTCACTGGCGCGACGTCTTAGCGAAGGTCTATGCCCGGCGCCGTGTTGACACATTTGCGCATCTTCGCGGTGTGCGCCGCCGCGCTCTGCGTGGTTGGCATCGGCCAAGCCTTTGCGTTCTGGCCATTCGCTGGCCCGGCGCGGATGAGCCTCGCGCCCGCTTACGGAGGCGTATGCGAGGGCTGCGATCTTTCAGGGCGCATCCTAGTCGGGGCGAAGATGTCCCACTCGGACTTCAGCGGCAGCAATTTCACAGGCGCCGTGCTCGCACGCGCGGACGGCACAGGCTCGGAATTCGAGGAAGCTGACTTTACCGATGCGGACCTGAGACGCTCCAAGTTGGTCGAAGCGCGATGCCCACGCGCGGTGTTCGAGAATGCGATGATGATTGAGGCAGACGGCCGTCGCGGCATTTTCCGTCACGCCGACTTCACCCGCGCCAACGTCACGCGCATGAATTTTGGCGGCGCCGACATAGGCGGCGCCGATTTGCGAAACGCGGAGGGGCTTACGCAATCCCAGCTCAACGCCGCGTGCGGCGACCGCCTAACGCGCGTGCCGCCTGGCATGCGCGTGCATAGTTGCGATTAAAGGAGCGCGGGTCTTCAGACTCGCATTGGCGCCACGTTCTGAGAATCTG
>DASPMA010000037.1:0-6022 GCA_035627335.1 Binatia bacterium | reverse complement strand
TCGTGCTGGCCGACGCCGTCGCCGCTTAGGCGCCATTGCCGGTTGCGGTTGATCTGCATTTTGACGTCGATCTCTTCGGCGAGATCCTTGCCAAGCAACCCGACGAGGCGATGTAACAGGATCACGACGTCGGCCGCTTCCCGTCCGATCTCATCCGCACTGCCCGCTCGAACGGCGGCCTCTAGTTCTCCGAACTCGGCGCGGGCGCGCTGAGTAAGCACCGCGAGGTCAGCGACTTCGCCGAACGTCTCAGCGCCCCATTGAGCGATGCTTGCGCTGGTTTCAGTCATAACTCGGACCCGTTCCCCTCTCCGCGAGGAGAGGGGTTAGGGGTGAGGAGAAACGCGACCTGGATCATGTTCGGCTCGGGTTGAGTAAGATTGGCGGAGGCGGTGCTTCACCTCTCCCCCTGCCCCCTCTCCTCACGGAGAGGGGGTTAGGCAGCGTTCGCCGCGAGTTCGCTGACGCAGACCTCGAACGCCCACTCGATCCACGGGCAGAGCGCCGCGACATCGCTTGTGTCCACCGTCGCACCGCACCAAATCCGCAAACCCGGCGGGGCGGAGCGATAGGATGCGGCGTCGAGCGCGACGCCTTCCTTCTCCAGCAATCCCGCCAGGCGTTTGGCGAACTCGGCCTGCGCTTCGTCGCTGTGCGAGGTCACGCGCGGATCGACGACTTTGAGACAAACGCCGGTATTGGAGCGGATCGCCGGGTTTTCCACCAGGTTCGCAATCCAGGGCGTCCTCGCCACCCAGTCGTGCAGCACCTTAGCGTTCGCATCGCAGCGCGCGTGCAGCGCTTTCAAGCCGCCGATGCTCTCGCCCCATTTCAGCGTGTCGAGATAATCCTCGGTGGCCAGCAGCGACGGCGTGTTGATGGTGGCGCCTTCGAACAGCTCTTCGTCCAGCTTGCCGTTCTTGGCCATGCGGAAAAGCTTCGGCAGCGGGCGCTCCGGCGCGTAGCTCTCGAGCCGCTGCACGGCGCGCGGGCTTAAGATGATCATGCCGTGCGCGGCTTCGCCGCCCATAACCTTCTGCCACGAATAGGTCACCACATCGCACTTGGCCCACTCGATCGGCTGCGCGAAGGCGGCGCTCGTGCAGTCATTGATGGTGATGCCGTCGCGATCGGCAGCGATCCAATCGAAGTTTGGAATGCGCGCGCCTGATGTCGTGCCGTTCTGGGTAAAGATGATATCGGCATCTTTGCGCGCCTTGGAGAAATCAGGCAGTGCGCCATACGGGCGCGCCACATGCAGCGCCGCGTGGATCTTCATTACCTTCGCGTCAGTGATCCATTCTTCGCCAAAGCTCTCCCAGGCGAACACGTCGACCGGCCGGCAGCCCAGCATCGACCACATTGCCATCTCCACCGCGCCCGTATCGGACGCCGGCACGATCGCGATCTTGTGGTCCGGCGGCACTTCGAGCAGCGCTCGCGTGCGGTCGATCGCTTCCTTGAGTTTGGCCTTGCCCGACTTGGAGCGGTGCGAGCGCCCGAGCGCTGCGCCTTCAAGCGCGGCCAACGTCCAGCCAGGGCGCTTCTTGGTAGGTCCGGAAGAGAACCGGGGGTCGGCCGGACGCACTGCCGGCTTAGCGTGTATGCTCATTCTGTCTCCCATCCTCACAGATGGGCGTCCGCCGTTGGGAGCGGATGGCCCAACACCGCAGGTGCGCCTGTTCGCCCGCGATTGCAATAAGGCCTCGGCGCTCTAAACGGTGGGGCTGACGGAGAAATGATCGCGGCGGCCGCGAAAAACCCGAAAATTCAGGAGGAGACGATGACGCTGACGCTCTACATGCACCCGATTTCGACCGTGAGCCGCCCGGTCGCGCTCTTCGTCGCTGAGAAGAATTTGCCGGTCGAAGAGAAGGCGCTCGACCTCATGAAGGGCGAACACAAGGGCGCGGACTATCTGGCCATCAATCCGAACGGGCAAGTGCCGGCTCTGGTCGAAGGCGATTTCCGCATGGCGGAAAGCTCGGCGATCCTGAAGTACCTCGCGACGCGCTTCGACTGCCCGGAATATCCAAAGGACCTGAAAGAGCGCGCGAAGGTGGATGAAGCGATGGATTGGTTCAACACCAATCTCTATCGCGATTTCGGCTACGGCCTCCTGTATCCGCAGATCTTCCCGCACCACAAACGGCCGAGCGACGAGTTTCAAAACGGCGTCGTCGCCTGGGGCAAGGCGAAGACCGAGGCCGCGCTCAAAATTCTCGACGTCAACATGCTGGGCGCGAATGACTACGTCGCCAACAATCGCATTTCCATCGCCGACTATTTCGGCGTCGGTCTGCTCACGGCCGGAGAAACCATCGGCTGCACCTATGGCGACTATCCGAATGTCTGCCGCTGGATCGGGTCGATGAAGAAGTTGAAGACCTGGGATCGCGTCAACGCAACCTTCAACGGCTTCGCCGCCAGCATGAAAGGCAAGGACTTCGCGCGGGTGTGATGGGCTACTTGCCGGTCACCACAATGCGCGGCGCTGTCGGCTCCTCGGTATCGTCCGGCGGCGCAGGATGCGAAGTCGGCGGACGTAGCTCCTCCACCGGCGCAGGCGGCGGCGCGGCTTCCACGACGCCCTCCGCCTCCAATCCCGGCAGCATCGGGTCCTCGAAAATCGCCGGCAGCTGCTTGGCTTTGCGCGCGCGGGGCTTTTTGCGTTTCGGCGCTTCGGGATGCTCCTCGATCCGGTTGTGCAGGCGCGCGAGCGACGGATCGAGTTCCCCGCGCAGGTACACCGCGACTTGCCCTAACAGACGCACGCTCGAAAGCGTTTGGATCGCGCGCATATAACCGCCGCGCTTTGAGGCCTGATATCCGACGACGCTTTCCAGGTCGAAGCGGTCGCACCAATAGGGCGCCGCATCCGCAAACGCCGACCCTGTCACGGGGTCTTCGTCGATCCCCACGCCAGGGCAGAAGAAGCGCTGCGCAAAATCGTACGGCTTGCCTTCGTCCGCCGGCGCGCTCACCACCAGCATCCCCTGCCGCGGCCCGCGCACCAGTCGATTGAACGCGGAGAAATCCGGCTGCAGCGCCGCGAGCGCGGTCTCGTTTTCGATCACCACGTTCGCGTACTCGCCGATGAACGCATCGGTGAACTCTGCAACGCCGAGCGCGCGAGCCAATTCGTCCGGCGGCGTCCACGGCGTGCGCTGCTTGCGCGGCAGATCGAGCGTGTAGCCCTCCGGGGTGTTACGTACGATCAGCGCGCCCGCATGCGTGTCGAACACCACCACTTCCAGGTCGCGTTCGATCTCGCTCAACAGCATGGCGCCGGCCGCCAGCGTGGCGTGCCCGCACAGCGGCACTTCTGTAGCCGGCGTGAACCAGCGCAATTGGTAATTCCCCTTAAGCCCGGTGGGGACGACGAAGGCGGTCTCCGAAAGCTTGTTCTCCGTCGCGATCGCCTGCAGCACGGCGTCCGGCAGCCAGCGCTCGAGCGGCACCACGGCGGCCGGGTTGCCGGTGAAGACGCGGTCCGTGAAGGCGTGCACGATCCAGATTTTCATCGCGCCAGATATGACGGCTGGAACCCCGCTTCGCCAGCGCGCGGGCCATAAGGGTGAACAGTGCTCGCCTCTCAGGCGAGCTTCAGCGGCCAGTTGTGCCCGAGCGGCCCATGTCCTTGGCCCAAACCGGGCGCCTGCCGGATCGCCTCAATGAGGTAAGCCCGCGCCTTCTCCACAGCCGGTTCGATGGCCGCGCCCTGCGCGATGTCCGCAGCGATCGCCGACGCGAGTGTGCATCCGGTGCCGTGTGTGGCGCGCGTGTCGATGCGCAGGCTCTCGAACACGCGGTAGCCCTCGCGCGTCAGCAACACGTCGCGCACCGTCTTGCCGGCGATGTGCCCGCCCTTCACCAGCGCCGAATAGGCTCCGAGCTGCTCAACGAGAATTTCCGCCGCACCCATCTGCCCGTCGAGATCGCGCACTTGCACGCCCGTCAGCGCCTCGGCCTCCGGCGCGTTCGGCGTCACGATCGCCGCGATCGGCATAAGTTCATCGCGGATCACCGCCACCGCATCTTCCGCCAGCAGGGAAGCTCCGCCTTTGGCAATCATCACCGGATCGAGCACGACGGGCGCATTCGCGCCCACAGCCTGCCAGCTCTCCAGCACCGTGCGCACATGCGCCGCCGAGCCCAGCATGCCGAGCTTCCATGCATCGGCGCCCAGGTCGCCCATCACGGCCTCAATCTGCTCGCGCACGATTGCAGGCGGGATCGCGTGAACATTCGTCACGCCCAGCGTGTTCTGCACGGTCACTGCCGTGATCGCGGTCATCGCGAAACCGCCGAGTGCGGTGACCGTCTTGATGTCGGCCTGAATGCCGGCGCCGCCGCCGGAATCCGAACCGGCGACGATCAAAACGCGGCCTTTGGGTGCGCTGCCCATGCGCTTCACTTAGGCTACCGCAGCGTCGCCCGCCACACCTTCAGCGCCTGCACGGTCTCAGCAACGTCGTGCGCGCGCACCATGGCCGCCCCTTTCTGCGCCACGAGCAACGCCGCCGCTACCGAACCGCCGAGCCGATCCGCGCCCGCGTCCTTCGCTCGCTCGTCGATCGCCTGAATGAACCGCTTGCGGGATGCGCCAATGACCACGGGGCGCCCCGTCGCGGCAGCGATCCGCTCCACATTCGCGAGCAGCGCCAGGTTGTGCTCCAGGTTCTTCCCGAACCCGATGCCGGGATCGACGAAGATGTCCTCGATCCCCTTCGCTTCCGCGGCCTTCACGCGCTCGCGCAGAAAAGCGATCACCTCCGCGACTACGTCGTCGTAATGCGGATTTGCCTGCATCGTGCGCGGCTCGCCCTGCATGTGCATCAGCACGACTGGCCGGTGCAGCGAAGCGGCCGTCTCCAGCGCGCCCGGTGCGCGCAGCGCCATGACGTCGTTCCAAATGCTGGCGCCAGCCTGCATCGCCGCGCGGGCCACCGCCGGCTTCATCGTATCAACCGAGATCGGCGCTTTGGTTGCCGTCCGCAGCGCGGCAATCACCGGCACGACGCGCGCAATCTCGGCGCCTTCATCGACCGGCTCAGAACCGGGCCGCGTGGATTCCCCGCCTATGTCGATAATGTCCGCGCCCGCCTCCAGCATCGCTAGCCCGCGCGGCGCGGACGCGCCTTCCCATTGGCCCCCATCGGAAAAGGAATCCGGCGTCACATTGAGGACGCCCATCACGTATGGCCCGCCTGCAAGCTTCGGCGGCGGCAAAACGAAAGCACTCATGGGCGGCGCCGATGGCAAGCGATCTTCCCCATTGCAAGCTCGGCTCGCAGTTGACGTAGCGCACATCTCCAGTGTTCACGAATACTTGCGTTTACGCAAAGCCAGACCGGTCGTCCGCCCATGAGCGCTTGGCGGCTCCGCTTGGAGCCTGTGATCACGCCGATTTTCCACGCCTGGTGGCGCATGCGCCGGTCGATGACGCTCGGCGTGCGCGGTCTTGTGTGCGACGAAGCAGGGCGCATCCTTCTCGTGCGGCATACCTATGCGCAGGGCTGGCACATGCCCGGCGGGGGCGTCGATCATGGGGAAACCGCGCGCGCCGCAGCTCTGCGCGAGCTTGCGGAAGAAGGCGGCGTCGAAGCACGGTCGCTCCGCTTGATCGGCTTTTACTCCAACACGCACTTCAAGCACGACCACATCGCGCTTTATCGCGCAGAGACATGGGTCCCGTGCGCGGCGCACGACAATGGCGAAATCGCCGAGCGCGGCTTCTTCGCAATGGACGCCTTGCCGGACGGCGTAACGCCAGGCACGCGGCGGCGCTTGGCCGAGGTGTTCCAGGCCGCACCCATGAGCGATACCTGGTAAAACGAAAGCCGCGTCCTTTGCGGGACGCGGCAATCGCCTTGCGTGGTGTGCGATTTATTCGGCGTAGAGTTCGGATACGTTCAGCGTCGAGGGCTGAAGGTTGCCTTCCGAATACGTGCCGACCCAAATGTCATACTGGCCTGAGACCGGATTGGAGAAGGTGATTGCCGGATTGAGGCCATTGTTG
>DASPMA010000036.1:0-3276 GCA_035627335.1 Binatia bacterium | reverse complement strand
GCGCTATGTGGAATACGCCGGCCTCATCCGCCGCAGCGGCGCGCATCTGCTCGGGCTGGTGAATGATCTGCTCGATCTCTCGAAGATCGAAGCCGGGCGGTATGAACTGGTAGTGGAAGAGTTCGACATCGGCGCGGCTGTGGAGGATGTCGTCCGCCTTTCTGTCGACGCGGCCGAGAAAAAGCAGATCGCGCTCGGCATGGTGACGCCGCAGCAGGCGCTGACGGTGCGCGCCGACGAGCGCGCCGTAAAGCGCATGCTGATCAACACGGTGAGCAACGCGCTGAAGTTCACGCCGGAAGGCGGGCGCGTGCTGGTGACCGCCGAAGCGCGCGATGGCGTGCTGGTGCTGGAGACGGCGGATAGCGGGCCGGGGATTCCTGAAGACGAACGCGAAAAACTGGCGCAACCGTATGAGCGCGGCGCTGGCGGCGCGCGCGCGGAAGGCACGGGACTTGGTTTGGCTTTGGTGCTTGCGTTGGCGCGATTGCACGGCGGAACGCTGAGTTTTCACGATGCACGCGAGGGCGGGGCGTTGGTGCGGGTGACGCTGCCTGTGCTGAGGGATTAACGCAGCGTCACGAACGCGCGGGCGGCGGCGATGTCGCCGACTTCGACATACATGCTCTGCACGCTGCGCCCGCTTTGTACGCGCAACTCGACCGCTTCGCGCGGGTCGAGTTGAAGCAGCGCGGCGAAGGCGTTGTCGGGAAACGTGAACGCTATTTGTGTGCGGCCGCCGCTCAAACGTTCGATCGTTCGCGCGGAGGGCACGGTCATCGCTCCGCGCGGCGATGGCGCGCCGGCTTGGATGCCGTAGGCGACGCGCTGCGGCAGCGCGATCTCACGCATCGCCGCGCGGTTCACGTCGCGTTGAACGAGCTGGACGGACATCGGCGCGGTCTCGCCGGGCGCCAGCGTGAGGACGAGTGTGAGACGTTGTGCAGCCCCTTGCTGGCGCACGCCGAAGACCGCGGCGCGCGGCGCGTCGATCGCTTGGCTTAAACGCCAGCCGTCGCTCGCGCCGCGGCGTGCAAGCCAATCGCGCTGCCAGCCCGGAAATTCCATGTAACCGGCGGATAGCCAAGGCGCGAACGCGCGACGGGCATCAGCCGCCGATTGCAGCGTGCGGGTGTCATTGCACGGGCGCTGACCGGCCGCCTGAACGACGGATTGTTCGAGGCCGCGCACCTGCGCGCTGGTCCAGCCTGCGCGCAGCAGCGAACCGCGCGCTTGCATGGCGCCGACATTGAGCGCGGCCCGGATGTCGGCGCCGAGCAGATTGCAGCGCGTGTCGGTTTCGATGAGGCCGCGACGTTCGACATAGGCTTGACGCGCGTCCGGGCCTTCCGTCGCGTGTGCGGCGGCGCTCAACGAAGCGCTCAAGGCTGCGGCAAGGAAGAGGAGGCGCATGGGCGCGCTAACAGCTAAGCTACCCAGGTTGCGTTCCGGTGAACGCCAAGGGCCCCAATGTTCGAACTGAAGACCGAAGTCTGGGCCAGCGCCCTCATCCGCCGCGCCACGATCGCGGGGGCGTTCGCGGCGGTTGGGCGCAAAGGCGACAAGGATGCGGGCGCGGTGCTGGTGAAGGTGGCGACCCTGGACGGGCGCGCGCGGCTCTATGCGCCGGCGCGAAACGGCGACGGCGAGCGCATCTGGCTCGATCTTTCGGCTGGGACGCTGGGTGAGCAGGAGCCGGACGTGGACGCCTATGTGCAGAAGCGGGCGCGCACGGATCCGGACCTTTGGGTGATCGAGGTCGAGGACAAAGCGGGCCGCCATTTCCTGCAGGAGCCGGTGGATTCTAGGGGTTAGGGGTTGGGTGTTAGGTGTTAGGGAGGCTCGATGTCGCGCGGCGCGCCCCTAACACTCGCCCGCGACGCTTGCTAACAGGCGCTCCTTAGAACCTAGCACCCAACACCCAGCACCTATGTCCGACCCCGCCACCGAGGCCGCTCGCCGCCGTACGTTTGCGATCATCTCGCACCCCGACGCCGGTAAGACGACGCTGACTGAATCGCTGCTGCTGGCGGGCGGCGCGATCCACTTGGCTGGCGAGGTCGCCGCGCGCGGGCAGGCGCGGCGCACGACGTCGGACTGGATGAAGATCGAGCGCGAGCGCGGCATCTCAGTGTCGAGCTCGGTGATGATGTTCGAGCACCGGGGCTTGGTTTTTAATCTGCTCGACACGCCGGGCCACGAGGACTTTTCGGAAGACACCTATCGCACGCTCACCGCGGCGGATTCGGCGATCATGGTCCTCGACGCGGCCAAAGGCATCGAGCCGCAGACGCTGAAGCTGTTCGAGGTCTGCCGGCTGCGCGACATCCCGATCACGACCTTCATCAACAAGATGGATCGCGAGGCGCTCGACCCGTTCGAGTTGCTGGACGAAATCCATTCCAAGCTCGCGATGGACACGGCGCCGATGTACTGGCCGGCCGCGTCTGGGCAGCGCTTTGCGGGCATGCTCGATCTGACGACGGATGAGTTCGTGCCGTTTCGCCGGCTTGAGCATGGCGAGGAAGGCTTCGCGGTCGAAGACCGTCAGATGCGCGGGTCGAACAGCTTTCTGCACGATGTCCGGGACGATGTGCGCGCCGAGTTGGAAGAGACGGCCGAACTGGCGCGCGAAGGCTTGCCCAAGTTCGATCTCACCGCTTTTCGCGAGGGACATTTGACGCCGGTCTATTTCGGCTCGGCGCTGCGCCGTTTCGGCGTGCTGGAATTGCTGGCGGGGCTTGGCGCGCACGCGCCGCCGCCTCGGCCTTTGAGGGCCATTGTGAAAGGCGTGGAGACCGAGGTGGCGCCGGGTCGCGCGGAGGTCAGCGGCTTCATCTTCAAGATTCAAGCGAACATGGATCCCAAGCACCGCGACCGCGTGGGCTTTTTCCGAATTTCCTCCGGGCGCTTTCAGCGCGGCATGACCCTGAAGACCGCCGCCGGCAAAGGCTTCAATGTGCACAATCCGATGATGTTCATGGCGCAGGATCGCGAAATCGCCAACGAAGCGTTCCCGGGCGACGTGATCGGCATTCCGAGCCATGGCGGCCTGCGGGTCGGCGACTCGCTCTCGCAGAACGGCGACGTTGTGTTCTCCGGCATTCCGAACTTCGCGCCGGAAATCCTCAAACGCGTACGTGTGAAGGATCCGCTGAAGCAGAAACATCTGCGCAAGGCGCTGGAGTCGCTGGGCGAAGAGGGCGTGACGCAGGTGTTCAAGCCGGTCAGCGGCGGCGATCTAGTCGTGGGCGCTGTCGGCGCGCTGCAATTCGA
>DASPMA010000035.1:0-3350 GCA_035627335.1 Binatia bacterium | reverse complement strand
GGCCGCGAGAATCCGCCGAACACCGGTAATTCATCCGAACTCTACACCGTGATCGGCCAGGCCCCGCGGCATCTCGACCGCAACCTCGCCATGGTCGGGCGCATCGTGCAGGACATGGAGCTGTTGACGTCGTTGCCGCGTGGCACGGGGCCGCTTGGCTTCTACGAGAATCCCGAACAAAGAACGGCGATCCGTTCGGTGCGTCTCGCATCTGAAGTTCCCCCCAACGAGCGCACCAACCTCGAAGCGCTGCGCACGGACAGCCAGACATTCCGTGATGTGATTGAAAGCCGGCGCCATCGCCGCGAGGAATTCTTCGCCGAGCCAACGGGGCGCATCAATGTCTGCAACGTCCCGCTGCCGGTGAGGGCGGCGCGCTAACAAGCAGCGCGGGTGTGAATTCCACTCACATCCGCATCGCCTAAAGCTCGTTCGTAAGCCAAGTCGACGCCCACCAGATGTGGTCTCAGCCGAGGAGACCACCATGACGCCCTTTGATCCCCATCCTGCCCACTTCGATCCGACCGCCTTTCCGCCGCTGCTGCGCGCCGTGAGCCTGGTGCTTTCGGTCGCCATCGTCGGAATCATCGTTCTTCAGACCGCCACCACGGCGGCCGCTGTCATCGCATGAGGCGAGCCCATGACCCGCTCAGCTTACGACTCTCTGCTCACGCTTTTCTTAGTGACGATCGGGCCGTTTCTGCCCGTTCTAGCGCTGGGACTGGCGTTCGAATTGATCTGAATTCAGGCCTGCAGCCCGACGAGTGCGCGCGCAAACGCGTCCGCGTCGAAGGGTTGCAGGTCCTCGGCTTTTTCGCCGACGCCGATGAAGTGGATCGGAACAGCATGCCGCTGGGCGAGCGCCACGAGTACGCCGCCCTTTGCCGTGCCGTCGAGCTTGGTCATCACCAAGCCAGTGATTTCCGTCACCGAGCGGAAGCTTTCCACTTGCGAGAGCGCGTTTTGACCGACCGTCGCATCCAGCACGAGCAACGTTTCGTGCGGCGCGTCCTCGTCGAGCTTCCGCATCACGCGAATTATCTTCGCCAGCTCGGCCATCAGTTCTGACTTGTTCTGAAGCCGTCCCGCCGTATCGATCAGCGCCACGTCCGCGCCTTCGTCCTTGGCCCGCTTCACTGTCTCGAACGCGACGCCCGCCGCGTCCGCGCCTTGGGTCGATGATACGAACGAAGCGGCTGCGCGGTCCGCCCAGACTTTCAGCTGCTCAATGGCTGCCGCACGGAAGGTGTCGGCGGCGCCGATCACCACTTTCGCGCCGGCATTGGTGAGATTGTTCGCCAGCTTGCCGATGGTCGTCGTCTTGCCCGAGCCGTTGACGCCGATCACCAGCACGACGCGCGGTTTGGGGTCTAGCGTGAGATCCAACTCCGCTTCGCGCGGCCTCAGGATGCGCGCGACCTCGCCGGCAAGCGCTTGCCGCGCTTCGGTGTCCGCATTCTCCTTGCTGAACCGCTGATCCGCGAGCGCGCCTGTGATTCGCGCCGCCGCCGGCGCGCCTATGTCGGACGCGATAAGCGCTTCCTCAAGCTCGTTCAACGCCGCCGCGTCGAGCTTCTCTTTGGTGAAGACAGAAGTGAAGCTATCAGCGAGCTTGGACGACGATTTGCGCAACCCGTCGAATAGGCCCTTCGACTCAGCCTGCCGCTCTTGCGGCTTCTTCTTGTCGAACAGTCCCCAGATCATGCCGCCACGCCGATCAGATGCGCGCCGTCATGATGGGTGAAGCGCAGACGGAAGTATGGACCGCCGGCGTCTCGCCGGCATGCGCCGGAGCCAGCCGGCGAGGACGCGGGCGGTCCATATCGGGCCGAGGTAAAATCCGCCAACCGCGCAACACCGTCACGCTCCACGAGCGCGATCGCTTCGCGTCCAATCCAGCGGTCCAAGTGTCGCACCAGCGCCGCTGCGCCGGCCTCGCGCAGCCGCGCCGCGCGTTCCTTCACAATGCGCCGGTCCACTTGCGGCATGCGCGCCGCCGGCGTGCCTTCGCGCGGTGAGAATGGAAAAGCGTGCACGAAGGCCAGGCCACATTCCTCGATCAGTGAAAGTGTGTTTGCGAAGTGCTCTTCGGTTTCAGTGGGGAATCCTGCGATCAAGTCGGCGCCTAGCGCGATCTCCGGCCGCGCAGCTTTCAAGCGCTGACACAGCTCAATCGCCTGCGTCCGGGAATGGCGGCGCTTCATGCGCTTGAGGATCAGATCGTCGCCATGCTGCAGCGACAGATGTAGATAGGGCGCAACGCGATCGTTCTGGGTCACCAACTCGAATAGCTGATCATCCATCTCGATCGCATCGAGCGAGGAGAGGCGGAGCATGGGTAGATCCGGCGCATGTTTCAGAATGCGCGCCACCAGCGCGCCAAGCTGCGGCGTGCCCGGCAAATCGCCGCCCCAGGAGGTGAGGTCCACGCCGGTCAGCACAACTTCCGGCACGCCATTTGCCGCTAGCCGTTTCACTTGCTCGACCACATCGCCCGCCGGCGCCGAACGCGAATTCCCGCGCCCGTAAGGGATGATGCAAAACGTACAGCGGTGATCGCAGCCGTTCTGGACCTGCACGTAGGCGCGCGTGCGCTCCGAGAAACCGTCGATCAGATGCGACGCAGTCTCCTGCAACGCCATAATGTCAGAGACAACGACGCGCTCGTGCGCGCCGGCGAAGCTCTCCGCTCGCATCTTCTCGGCGTTGCCGATCACCCGGCTCACCTCCGGCATCGCGGCGAAACTCGCCGGATCGATCTGCGCGGCGCACCCTGTGACAATGATCTCCGCATCCGGCTTTTCACGCCGTGCGCGCCGGATCGCCTGACGTGCCTGTCGCACCGCTTCGCCCGTCACCGCACACGTATTCACGATCACCGCGTTGGAAAGCGCAGCTTCGCCCGCCAGCGCACGTATGGCTTCGCTCTCATAAGCGTTGAGGCGGCAGCCGAGCGTCACGATCTCGACATCCGTGCGCGGAGGCGTCCGGGGTGCGTTCACGAACCCTGCATCTGAGGCGCGCGCGCCAGCCCGTCAACCGCCGCCAGCAAACAGGATCAGGTTGCCGTCCGGATCACGCACGCTGAAAGTTCGCGCGCCCCAGGGCTCGGTGCCAAGGGGCTGCGCGAAATCGACGCCGGCGGCATGGTATTCGGCAAACAGCGGCGCCGCGTCGTCGAGGGTAATGGTCGCGGCGAGCAACTGGTCATGCTCGCGCACCGCCGGATCAATTGGCGGCGCATCGACCTGCCGCAGATTGAGGCGCGCGCCGCCGCGGAAAACCTGCGCATAGAAGGGCGGGTCGCCAAAGCTGAACGCAACCGCGAAGCCGAGCTTGTGTTGATAGAA
>DASPMA010000034.1:0-2995 GCA_035627335.1 Binatia bacterium | reverse complement strand
GTCGCCGCCGATTGCGCGTACGCCTTCACCAGCCGCTCGGGATCGGGCCTGCGGGCTTCCGGCGTGAATTCCATCGCGTTGATGTTGTCGCCACGATAGCTCGGCAGCGTGACGCCGTCTTTCGTCTCGATCTGCTCGCTGCGCGGCTTGCCGAACTGGCCCGCGATGCGCCCGAGCTTCACGACGGGGCGCGACGCGGCAAACGTCAGCACCACGCTCATCGCCATCAGCGTGCGGAAGGTGTCGCGGATGTTGTCGGGGTGGAATTCCTTGAAGCTCTCCGCGCAATCTCCGCCTTGCAGCAGGAACGCCTTGCCGTCCGCTACCTGCGCCAGCTGCGCCTTCAGGTTTCGCGCCTCGCCGGCGAACACCAGAGGCGGATAGCTGCGCAGCTGCGTCTCCACGCGCGCGAGCGCGTCCAGATCGGGATAATCCGTCGGGATGTGTTTGGCGGGTTTTGTCCGCCAGCCGCTGGGGGTCCATTTGTGCATCTGCGAATAGCTTACCCGAACAAACGGGGCGCGAGCGAGGCCCCTCTCGCGTCCTATCCGAACATAGACGCAAGAAGTGGCGTCACGAGCAACCAGACCGCCCCAGCCGCGAGCGCCGCAGCCGTCGCGGCCGCCGCGTAAAGCCCGGCGTAACGCCAGCCGCCGGTAAACCAGCCGATCCCCGCCTTGGAAAACGTGTTTACCAACACCGCGATCAGGACCGCATGGCCGCCGACGCTCGGCTCCAGCCCGCCGCGAACCAAGCTGCCCGCGGCCAGCGCGACGGCGTCGACATCCGCGAGACCCGCGGTCGCGGCGAAGGGCAGCAGACCCGCCTCTCCGAACGTTTCGGCGATGATGCGGCCGACAATTATCACGGCGCCAAGAAACGCCGCGAACTTCAGCACCGACCAAACCTCCAGCGGACTGTGCAATTGTTCACGCCCATCGCCCACGCCCTTGGCCTCGCCGGCGAAGCGGCGGATGGCAAACGCCGCCGCGAGGAAGGTGAGCGTCGCCGCGGCCAGCGCCGGCGCGACTTGCGGCAACACGACCGCAGCGGCAATGAAAATCAGCACGCCGACGCGCGCCACGCTGATGGCCGCCGCGAGGGACGCCGCGGCGGCTGCAAGGGCGGGCGCGGTCTCGCCGCCGCGAACACGCCGGCCGAGTTCAGCCGTTACGACGGTTGAAGACACCAGCGATCCAGCAGCGGCGCCGGCGAACAAGCCCACGTCCTCGCCCAGCAGACGCACCGCCACGTAGCCTGCGAACGACGCGCCAGCGACCAGGATCGTGAGCAGCCAGAGCTCGCGCGGATTGATCGCGCCCCAGATGTCTATGGTGCGATCCGGCAGCAACGGCAGCGCAATCGCCGTCGCCGCGAGGATCAGCAGCGCCGAGCGCAGCTCTTTCCAGGTGAGCTTGTCGACCCAGCCGTGAATGGACTGCTTGAAGGCAAGCAACCCCGCTAACGCGACGCCAGACGCCCCCGCCACAGTGACGCTGCCAACGACCGCATAGGCTCCCAGGGCGAACACTAGTAGCGAGGCGATGGTCCCGGTAACGGAGATGTCGTTGTCGATCTCCGTTTCGCGCAATTTGAACAAGATCAAAGCCGCCGCGAATGCAACAGCCAGCGCGGCGAAGCCGATCTGTCCAATGGCCGGCAGCATCGCCGCAGAGATCCCGCCCATGAGGCCAATGATGGCGTGCGTCCGCACACCGGCGGCGCGGGCGCCCTCGGCGGCGTCGCGATGCTTCCACTCGCGCTCGACGCCCACCAGAAAGCCGATGCCGAGCGCCATCCCCAGGCGCTGAAACAAATCGAGGAGGAACGGGTCCGGCATACGTCGCTTACATCATCATGCGGCCCTTGCGGCGCCACGCCACGGCGCGCGCCTGACAGGAGTGTCGCCTCCGCATTGCCAAGGCGTAATACGCCCGACTAGGGTCCCCTGGGATGGGGCTGACTACCGAATGACCGCTGCGTATCTCGCTTTCGAAGCGGCCGACGAAGACGTCGCCCGGCAAGTCGGCGCGGAATTGGAGCGTAACGGCTGGACCGTGATCCGCTCCGGCCCCGAGCTTCGCGCGCAAGACAGGCTTACCACGTTGGTTCAAGCGGTTGGCGAAGCCGGCGTCGTCATCCTGTTCGCGTCGCCCGCGGCCCAGGAGAGCACGTGGCTGCAGCGCGAGGTCGCCGCAGCATTGAACAACGGGCGCGCGATCATTGTTGTCCAGGCCGGAGAGTTTGCCGCGGAATCCTGGATCCACGCCACGCTCGACACCAGTGCAAGTATCGATCTTCGCGGCGGGGCCAATCCCGAAGCCTTGGACCAGATTGTCGACCGCGCGCGTGCGGCGTCAGGGCGCGGCCGCGTCGTGTCGATGCTCAACATCAAGGGCGGCGTGGGGAAGACCACGCTGGCCGCCAACCTATTCGCCGCGGCGCATTTGGCGGACAAGCGGTCCGTCAGCTTCGTCGACCTCGATCCGCAGCACAATTTGACGCAGTATTTTCTCTCGCCCGGCGAGCGCAATCGCATCCGCGACCGCAACCATACGATCTACAACATCCTCAATCCGCGCGGCGATGCGAGCGTCAAGCGCGAGGACTTCGCCGCCATTGCCGTGCCGCTCAATCGCGCGAAGGGCAAGCAGCCGAACTTTGAGATTATCGCCGGCGACGAGCGCCTGTTCGAGTTCACGCTCGACACGCGTTCCGATCGCGACAAGGCGGCCGCCTTCAACCGCTTCCGCGCTTTGGTGCAGGCGCTGCGCGCACGCTCCGACGTGGTGGTAATCGACGCCAACCCGTGCGCCACATTCCTCACCCGATTGGCCATCACCTGCGCCGATCATATCGTCGCCCCGGTGCGGCCAGAGAAGTACTCGCTCACCGGCCTCAATATGCTCGAGCACGTCGTACGCGAAGTGAGGGGAAGGTCCTTGCGCCCGGCGGAATTCTCGGTGTTGTTGAATGGCGTGAACGACCGCACGCG
>DASPMA010000033.1:0-5533 GCA_035627335.1 Binatia bacterium | reverse complement strand
CTCGAAGCGGTCGAGCCTTCGTACTTTTTCACCGAGCGCCGCTGGCAGCAGCTCGAACAGAATTTGCGCCGCAACAATCTGCCGATTCCGCAGCGCCCCGCAGGCGCGCCGCCTGCGCCGCGCGCCGAGCTGGAGCTGTCGCCCGACGATCACCAGTTCGGCACGGTCGGCGTTGTCGCGCTCGATAGCAGCGGCAACATCGCCGCCGGCACCTCGACAGGCGGCACCACCGGCAAACGCTGGGGCCGCGTCGGCGATGCGCCGATCATCGGCGCCGGCACCTACGCGCAGAACGGCGTCTGCGGTGTGAGTGCGACCGGCACCGGCGAGTTCTTCATCCGCGTCGGCGTCGCGCGCGATATCTGCGCGCGCATCGAGTTCAACGGCGAAAGCGCGCAGGAAGCGGCGGACAATGTGATCGCCGAAGTCGGCGCTACCACGAACACTAGCGGAGAAACGGGGGATGGCGGCGTCATCGTCCTCGACGGCCGCGGCGGCTTCGCCTGGGCCATGAACACGTCCGGCATGTACCGCGCGCATCAGTCAGCTGGTGGCGCACCAGTCATCCAGATTTTCGCAGACGAGGAATAGCCTAATGCCCATCACGTCCGGCATCCATCACGTCGCCTACCGCTGCAAGGACGCGAAGCAAACGGTGGAGTTCTATCGCGACGTGCTCGGCATGGAATACACGACGGCCTTCGCCGAGGATCACGTGCCGTCGACCGGCGAATACGATCCCTACATGCACGTCTTCCTCGACGCCGGAAACGGCAACGTGCTCGCTTTCTTTGAGCTGCCCAACCAGAAAGACATGGGCCGCGACGAGAACACGCCCAAATGGGTCCAGCACATCGCCTTCAAGGTCGACAGCGTCGAGAAGCTGCTCGAAGCGAAGGCGAAAGCGGAGAGCAACGGCCTCGACGTGCTCGGCCCCACCGATCACGGCATCTTCAAGTCGATCTATTTCTTCGACCCCAACGGCCACCGCGTCGAACTCGCCGCCGACACCGGCACGGCCGAAGAACTCGCGGAACTGAAGCGCGTGGCGCCAGCCATGCTGGAAGAATGGAGCCGCACCAAGAAAGCCCCCCAACACGCCGCCTGGCTGCACGAGAAGGCGCGCGCCTCGCACACGGCCGTCAAGGCGCGGATTGGCGAATAGCGCGTGACCGCGGCGCAACGCGGCGTTACATAGGTTTATGCTCAAGCTCTACGATTACTGGCGCTCGTCAGCCGCTTATCGCGTCCGCATTGCTTTGAACCTCAAGGGCGCCGAGTACGAGAGCATCCCCATCAACATCATGCCGGGCGCGGACGAGCAGATGCGCGAGCCGTATCGCTCCAAGAACCCGCAGATGCGCGTCCCTGCGTTGGAAACGGAGCAGGGCGTGCTCACGCAATCGCTTGCGATCCTGGTTTGGCTCGAACAAACCCATCCCGAGCCGCGCTTGGTGCCGGCCGATCCTTGGCTCGGCGCGCAAGTGCGCGCCTTCGCGCTCACCATCGCCACCGACATTCACCCGCTGAACAACACCAGCGTCATTACCCGCATCAAGCTCGAGTTCAGCGCCGATGATGATCATGTCGGCGAATGGTATCGCCATTGGATCAAGCTCGGCTTCAACGCGCTTGAGCACCAGGCCGAACAGCGCCCCGCATCGAAGCACGTCTTCGGCGATCAGATTACGATTGCGGACGTCTGCCTCGTTCCGCAAATGGCCAACGCGCGCCGCTTCAACACGGACCTCTCCCCATTCCCGCGCCTCGTCGCCTGGGATGAAGCAGCGCGCCAACATCCTGCTTTCATCAAAGCCGCGCCGGAAAACCAGAAGGACGCGCCAAAAAAATGAAGCTCGCATCACTCCGACATGGCCGCGACGGCCGCCTTGTCGTCGTCTCAGACGATCTCGCCTGGTGTGCCAACGAGCCGGGCGTGCCGACGCTGCAAGCCGCGCTCGACGACTGGACACACGCCGAGCCGCGTCTCAAGTCGCTGAGCCAAGGCGTGAACAACGGCACGGTGCTGCGCGAGCGCTTCCACGAACGCGAAGCCGCCTCGCCTTTGCCGCGCGCGTACCAATGGGCCGATGGCTCCGCTTACGTGAACCACGTCGCCCTGGTGCGCCAGGCGCGTGGGGCAAAAATGCCGGAGAGCTTCTGGACCGATCCGCTCATGTACCAGGGCGGCAGTGACGTCTTCCTCGGCCCGCGCGATCCGATCCCGCTGAAGGACGAAGCCTGGGGCTGCGATTTCGAAGCGGAAGTCGCCGTCATCGTCGACGATTGCGAAGCCGGCATCAGCGCGAAAGATGCGCTGAAGCGCATCCGCCTCGTCATGCTCGTGAACGACGTCAGCCTGCGCAATCTCATACCGGCGGAGCTGGAGAAGGGCTTCGGCTTCTTCCAGTCCAAGCCCGCGTCCGCGTTCTCGCCCGTCGCGGTTACGCCCGATGCGCTGGGCGATGCGTGGCGCGACGGGAAGCTGCATCTTCCCATCCATGTCTCGCTCAATGGCAGATTCTTCGGGGCCGCGGACGCCGGCCAGGACATGACGTTCGATTTCGGCGCCCTCATCGCGCACGCCGCCAAAACGCGCGATCTCGCCGCCGGCACGATCATCGGCTCAGGCACCGTCTCCAACCGCGACGCCGACGGCGGCCCCGGCAAACCCGTCGGCGAAGGCGGCCGCGGCTATTCCTGCATCGCCGAACAGCGCATGATCGAGACAATCCAAAGCGGCAAGCCGGCGACGCCGTTCCTCAAGCACGGCGACCGCGTCGAGATCGAGATGTTCGACGCCAAGCGCCACTCCATCTTCGGAAGGATCGATCAGGTGGTGGCTAAGGGCTAAAGGAGCGCGGGTCTTCAGACCCGCGATAAGTCAAGCAGCAGCAAGGAAAAACGCGGTCTGAAGACCCCGCGCTCCTTCAAATCTCCCGCCGCTCCGCAGCCGTCGCTACATCGCCGTGTTCGGCGTGCCGCGCGGTTCGATCAGCAGCAGATGCGCTTCTTCTTCTGCGCACGGGCAGTGTTCGACGCCTTGCGGCATGACGAACTTCGCCCGGCCCGAGCGTCACGCCGCCGTCGCGCAAGCGGATCGTGAGCTTTCCCTTCAACACCAGGAAGAAATCGTCCGTATCGGCGTGTTTGTGCCATATGAACTCGCCTTTGACCTTCATCACCATCAGATCGTGGCCATTGAACGCGCCGGCGACACGCGGCCGCCAATGATCGCTGAAAAGCGCGAACTCTTGGCAAGACCGCTTTTCTGCAGCATTGGCTCGTGCCGGTGGTCGGGTTATGTTACCATCATTCTCGCTTGAAGAGGCGGAGGTCTCATGCGTTCCGTCGTGATGGCCGTGGTGCTCGGATTCCTTGCCGTTCCAGCTCAGGCTCAGCAGCAATTCACGACCATAGGCACGACGGTCGAAGGCACGACAATTCAGGTGGGGCCGCGCAGTGCAAGCCCAAACGGTCCAACTTTCGTGGCTATGGACTCGGTTGAAATCTATGCCGCCCCGCGGATGTTGCCGGACGGCCGCGCCTACGCGGCCATGTTGTATCACAACGACTTCGATTGCTCCACGCGCCGATTTCGGGTCCCGTCGCTTATTTACTTCGCTGACGCGGAGCTTCACCGCGAGATTCTCTGGGATCCGGTGCACACAGACTGGCAGCGTCCGGATGCTGGCTCGGTCGGCGAACGACTGGTTCGTGAGGTTTGCGGCTAAGGCCGACCGTCTGTGCGCGTCTGCCAATAACCGTCAAACTGCGCCAGCTTGTCGGCGAGATTGATTCTTCCGCTCATGCTCCGTCTCCGGCAGCGGCGCCAGGGCGCCGGCGCGATAAAGTTCGATCACCCAACCGATCTGCTTGGCGCGCCAGCTGCCGCAGAAATAGAGGATCGGAAAGATCACAGTGCCGGCGAGAAAAACAATGAACCCGGGCGTCATGTCCGTTAGCATGCCGCGCAACAGTTCGGGCGAGGCGTCCGAAAGCATCGCGGCCAGCGCGATCGGCACGGATACATAAGCAAGGAACACGGCGCGGAAGATGTCCGTCGCGCGCCGCTCGTTCACATTGGCCATGCCTGATAGAGCGTTCAGCAAATCTGGCGAGGCGCCGTCCAAAGCGCGCGCCGCTTTGCGCGCCCTCTTGCTGCGCACGACGAACGAAACTAGGTCGGCGCCAATCAGGCGATAGGACGCGGGATCGAACGTCAGATCGAAAAACATGCGCCACACCGGATAATGCCGCACCAGGGTGCGCCAGCGTTGCTGCAGGTCTGCCTGATCGACGCTCATGAGTGCGCGAAGATGTCCTGCTCGTCCCAGCCGGCGAGATCGAGCGCGGCGCGCGTCGGCAGGAAGTCAAAGCAGGATTGCGCGATCTCGACGCGGCCCTCGCGCGCCAACATGACGTCGAGCTTTTCCTTCAGCGCATGCAGATGCAGCACGTCGGAAGCGGCGTAAGCGAGCTGGGCGTCGCTGAGCTCCGCGGCGCCCCAATCGCTCGATTGCTGATCCTTGGAAATGTCGCGCCCGAGCAGCTCTTTGCAGAGGTCCTTCAGCCCGTGCCGGTCGGTGTAGGTGCGCACCAGGCGCGAGGCCGTGCGCGTGCAATAGAGCGGCGCGCAAATGAGCCCGAGGTCGCGCATGAACATGGCGATGTCGAAGCGGGCGAAGTGGAAGAGCTTCAGCACGCTCTGGTCGCTAAGCACGCGCTTCAGGTTCGTCGCGTCATACTTGGATCGGTCGAGCTGCACGAGATGCGCTTCGCCGCCGCCGTCCGAAAGCTGCACCAGGCACAACGGATCGCGCACCAGCGAGAGCCCCATCGTCTCGCTGTCGACCGCGACGGGCCCCTTGAACGTCACGCCCTCCGGCAGGTCGCCCTTGTGCAGGTGCACGACGACGTTCTTGCCGTCGACGGTGAGAGAGAGCTTGCGGGTCATGGCCGGGGGATAAGCCAATTCGGGTAGCGAGGCTAGACCGCACCGCCGGCGCCTCGCCGGCTTCTTCTTCGTGCCTCTTTGTGTCCTTCGTGTCTTCGTGGTTTTTTCTTTTCACCACAAAGGCACAAAGGACACGAAGTTACACAAAGGCCGGCGCGGGCGCCGGCGGGTCCGGTCTAACCGCCGAGCGCCTGTTCCAAATCTGCCCAGATATCATTCGCGTGCTCCACGCCCACGGACAGGCGCAACAGGCCGGGCGGCACGTCCGATTGCGGACCTTCGATCGAGCGCCGGTGCTCGATCAGCGTCTCCACGCCGCCAAGCGAAGTGGCGACTTTCACCAGCTTCAGCCGCGCAATCACGCCAAGTGCGCCAGCTGCGCCGGCCTTCACCTCGAACGACAACATCCCGCCAAAGCCGCCCTGCATCTGCCGCGACGCAATCACGTGCTGCATATGGTTCGGCAGACCAGGATAGGTCACGCGTTCCACCGCCGGATGCGTCTGCAGCTTGAGCGCCACCGCCATCGCATTTTCACTCGCCGCCCGCACGCGCAGATGCAGCGTGCGCAAGCCG